>JABDKS010001001.1 GCA_013002105.1 Pirellulaceae bacterium
AGCGACGACGACACGGTCACAAGCGTCAGCGGTCATCTGGCACAATAATCGGTTCATCGACCCACCGCCAACAATGTGAATGGTATCGATTCGGTGCTCAACGAGACGCTCCAACATTCCCAGACAACTTCGGTATCGCAGGGCAAGACCTTCTAACGCGGCGCGATACAATTCACCGTTGCTGGCCGGTGCCGACTGCCCGGTTCGGACGGCAAAGGACCCAATCGCATCGACCATATCGTCGGGTGCCACGAAGTCGGCGTCATCGGGATTTAACAGCAGCGCAAATGGCTTGGCCTGTAAGGCTTCCTGCACCATCGAATCCCACGACACGTCATCGCCGCGTCGCTGCATTGACTTTCGTATCTGCTGGAAGACCCAAAGTCCGCCGATATTTTTCAGCAATCGCGTGCTGCCTTGCACGCCGCCCTCATTCGTGAAATTCAACTCCGCACAGAGATCATTGATCTTGGGTTCGGCCAATTCGCATCCCATCAACGACCAGGTTCCCGAACTGATGTAACACCAAGTTGGCGTCGCGGGAGCAAACTCGTCAGCCGGCACACTCAAGACAGCCGATGCCGTGTCATGCGTGGCCGGAACAATCACCGGCACGTTGGCCAGCCCGGTGACCGCCGCCACCGAAGCTTGGATCGACCCTAAAGTCGTCCCCGGTTCAACCGGCTCCGAAAACAGTTTTGTTGGAATATCCAGCTTGCTCAACAAATCCGTCGTCCACTTTTTGGTGCGTGGATCCAAGAATTGCGTCGTCGAAGCATTCGTTGCTTCGATGCTACGCTGACCGGTAAGTAGCCAGTGAAAGAAATCGCCCATCATCAAAAACGATTCTGCGATCGATAGCGATGGATCTTTGGATTGGGCGGCAGCGGCCAGTTGGTAAAGCGTATTCAACTCCATGAATTGCAACCCGGTCGATGAAAAGATCTGATCGCGAGGGACGATGTCAAACACTCGCTCCATCATTCCTTGTGTTCGTGCGTCGCGGTAGCAACGCACCGGACCAACCAGTTGGTCTTGCCGATCCAACAGCACGTAATCGACACCCCATGTATCAACGCCAACCGATTCGACTCGATCAAACTTGCCACCGGCCAGGCGAAGTCCTTCTTGGATCGATTGCCACAAACCGTGAACATTCCATTGCAGCGAATCTTGGATACGAACCGGGTCGTTGGCAAATCGGTGCACCTCCTCTAACGAAAGTCGATCGTCCTGGATGCTCGCTGCGATCACACGGCCACTGGAGGCGCCCAAGTCGACGGCTAAGTGAACGGGGGTGGAGGAGGAAGCCATAGCGTGTTTCTGTGTCGAGATAGAGATGTGTCGAGATAGAGATGCCGACCGGAGCGAAGCTGACAAATTAGCGGGTACATTTTCGGCTCGGAACCAGACCAATTCTTCGCTCGAAAGTTCGTCCGATCCGGCCCGAAGCTCCGCGGATGGTGACACGTGGCTTTACGTTCAGTCCTGACCGGGTCGGACCGGATTGGGAAGTGTCCCTTTGAGCCCCAAAATTGGCACGGGTGGCGGGGCACCGTCAAGATCTCCCCAGCTTGCCCGATTCACCCGAACGGTCCCGCTGGGAAGCTTGCAAATCCCCCAAGTGATAGCCCGGTTTGGGGCCGGGGCCCGGAGCGTAAAAAAGGACTCAAAAATTTTAACCCGCCCAGCGTCAAGGCTTTACCGCCATCCCCCTCGGACCGGATTACAAAAACGAAAAATCTGCGGTTGACCGGTCCCCCGCAGCACGTAATCTAACGCTGTCGCTTCACCGCACTGTGCCACGGCAACGGGCGGACGAATCGACCCGGTTTGGCACTAAGAATTGACTGCAAGTCACGTCCTGCAAACGATTTAGCGATATTGCCAGCCACCGGGCTGCTAGATCATCTCAGCAGCGAACGAACACCCAGATAGCGTCTTCCGCGAGTTCGCCTTGCGTGGGGTTATCGCCGTCAGCTTGCGGCCACGGGCTGACATCGATGATGCGTCGATTCGACACATCAAACGCACCTCACGGGCCGGGCACATCCTTGTGCCCGGCCGCGAACGCTCGCCGAACTTCTTCTCGCAGCGATCTAGCTGTTCACGTCAACCAAACTGCTGACTGAGATCGCGCTGCTCACGATGAACACGCTGCGCGTTTCAAAATCCCGGCGTCAGTCGGATCACGCTGTCACGCTGTTTCAACGCGACCCACTTGCGACGGTATACACCCGTTTTGGTCGACGTGATCACAACACCCAGCGCAAAACAGAGTAACCCTACTTTGATTTGCCAATGATCCGTCGCGTTGGCTGACAGCATGCCCAACATCGGCGCAAACGTTAGCGTCGCCACACAAGCCATCAACAATCCGG
Organism: Pirellulaceae bacterium; assembly: GCA_013002105.1. The sequence goes on from JABDKS010001001.1 coordinate 2,382, forward strand.
TCACATAAATCCATGCGCTGCGCCGTACGAACAGCAAATAGACTGCTGCAATGATCGTCGCGGCAATCAACCCCAGGTATCCGCCGTTGATCGGATGGCGAAACAAATCCAGCGATACCAGTGCGACGCCGCCCGTCATCAACGCGGCTGCGGACAAGCGGCGTAACTGGAGTGCAAGCCACGAATCAAAAACAGCGCCGATCAACATCGACCCGGCCAATATCCAGGCACCAGTGCAGCCCCACGCGAGTCCCATTCGACCGTGTCGTTCGCCCAACAGCAACATCGTGGCCCCGGTAATGGTCGCGAACGTCAGCCAACGCCACTCGCTGTTGTTGTGTATCAAACAATAAACCAGGTAGATGGCACAGGCTGCAATTGCTGCGAACGATGGTTGTAGCCCAAACGGTTGCAATGCACTGGGGACTCTGCCCCATAGTGCAAAACCAAATAGAGCCAACGCAATCGGATGTTCGGACCCCGGCACGCCACGAACCCAAGTGTAAAAATAGAAGGCAACCATCAACACCAACGTCACGGTCATCGACGATCCGCCGTAGATCGCTAGCCCAGCATCAAATGGTTGCGGCGAGTTCGCAAAACTGCTGGCACCACAAACCAAAGCAGCCGGCGATACCCACATGATAAACTGTAACCACTCTCGCCGCATCGATACGATCGCCGATTCGATCGCCAGCACTGCTGCGGCAAGAATGATTGGCAACAGCAACAATGGTTCAAACGTAACCGAACCGCGCAGCGAACCGAACGACATCCAGATCGCATGCGATCGAACCGCGGCTAAGACGGCCAGGATTGCGAATGCGCTGAGCGGAAACAGGGGCCAATTCCATGGCGTTCCACTGCAGGTTGCCATGCGTTGACCTGCGCGAACCGCTGGCGTAAGCAACAGTAAGGCAGCCCCAATCGACATCGAAAAAAGCAGCGAGGACGAATGACTCCACTCGCTATTGTCGGCGCGAAAGTGACCTGCAATCAGTGGACCGGCGTAGAAGACACCCAAAATCGCATAGAACGGGACGCGATACCAAAACGGAAAACCAATCCGACACCAGCGCAGGATCATCTCGGTCACCAGCACCACACCGACCGCGCCTGACAACAAGAACCACGCCGCCTGACGCGAATCGGACAGACAAAGTTCATCGACCGAGACGCTATAGGCAACTTGACCGATGACGACCACCAACAAGATTGTCCGAGCATCCTGCCACACCTTGCCCCAACGGATCACCGCAACCGCCGTCAACGCCATCATCACGGTGTAGCTACCCAAACTACTGGTCAAAAAACTGGCGCGTATGTACTGATCGCCAACAGCCGCAGCGGCGACTTGCAATCCATACAAAATAAATCCACAGCTGAGTAAATAAAACGGGTTCTGAGTGTAAAGAAAACGACCAATCGATCGCACTTGTAATGAATCGTCCATCGCGTGCTCCTAGGGAATCAGGCGAGCAGATAACGGTTGCGTCCAGCAGCGTGTCGACGATCAATGCGACCCTGCGATGATCGGAGTGCGCAACCCACGCGATTGGCTTGCTAAGAATCAAGTCCATCAACGGTCAAACCAGAACAATACAGCATGCAAATGGGCGACGAAGTTGCAATGAAAAGTACGAGAAGCATCCAACGCGGGTTCACGCGAATAAATGCATTGCCGCAACACAGCCTGTGATAACATTCACGAAGTCAAACTGCTGCGAGGTTTTCCGGAAAACGAGTGCGGATCAATGCGATGAATGACGCGTTGGCCAACCCCCTGCATCAGTCCAACTCGCGAGCCCTATCCCAAAGCAATCCCTCGTTATGAAACGATCCCATCGATTGAAGTTCTCCGTATCCGCATTGTTGGTTTTGATTGCACTTGCCGCGTTGACGATGCTGGCACTGCGAACCGGATCTCGAATCCAGCAAACTAACGAGCAAATCGCGGAACTGAACACGACCGTGGCATCGAACCATCGGTCGTATTGGATCGCGCGACAGCAGGTGCGCCTCTGCACGTCCGTCGCCTCGTTTCCGGCCATCGACGCGATGCAGCACGCGGAACAAAATTTCCAGGATCTTCAGCAGCGATATGGTTCGCTACAAATCGATGACCCCCAATCGCCGGCCATCGTATCCATTCCAACCATCAGTTTCCCACACGCCAGAGCGTACGCCTGGAAGATCTACGTTCCAAAAAATCAGCCGACGGAGATTGCCGCGCTAGTGACCGATCGATCCAATCAGATCTTTCCTGAAACCAAGCTCTTCGAACCTGCTCACTTCTCTGGTCGTTTGCCAACGGGCGAATCAGTGATTCTGGTTCACTGCGATCCGATCACCGACGAACTGGCGCGTCCGGATCAAGCCATGCCACTGAAAGTCAAAATCATGTGCCAAGGTTTGCAGTGGGAGACCACTTATCAGCCAAATGCAACCGCACCCAGCATTCGCGAAAAACAGTTTGCCGATCCCTATCGGCTGTTTCGAAGCAGTCGCCCAGCGACACTGCTGACGGTCACCCATTTTCGCAAAGGACGCTCGGCCGAGTTCTTAAAACTGATGCTGCGTCCCATCGACTCGACATCGCGGGACTCCGACAATGAGTAGCGATACAAAACGACGGTGGGTGGGCTGGCTCGTTTGCCTTTACTTGGTTTGCCTGCTTGGCATCAATGCGTATCTGTCCGTAAATCGCCGTGCCACCGAGCATCGGTTGCGCCGTCTACAACAACTTCGTGCGGCACAGATCAGCACGGTCACCCAGGCGGAGACGCTGGCGCGTCAAGCTGTTGATCGTCAGCATGAAAACTCAAAACAATTCCACCGTTTAGCGGCCATGATGAAATGGGTACGCAACAGGGATGATTTCTTAGTCCGATCCGGTGACCAAGTCGTTACCCAAGTGATCTCGGATCAGTGGAATCGGCTTCGTCTGTTAGTGTACCTGCCCGCGGCAGCTGGCCGCGTCGAATTCGCATTCAGAGAAGTTTGGGACAAAGAACACACCCCCCAAAATCATCCGATACGACATTCCTCGCCGTTGAATTGGGAAACGCGGATTGATCTGAACGTGCCCAGCGGCGTGCACGAAATCGGATTCACACTGATCGATGACGGCAAAACCAAATTGTCGGTATCGGTCGATGGCGAATTGCGTCGCAACTATCCAATCCAACCTTTTCGTCGGGGCGGAAATGGCTTCGGCCCCTATTTCACCAAGAGCTTTCCCAACCAAACCATCGGACAGGTGACCACATGGCCCTGGGGAAAGGGAACCGCGATCAAGCACGAGTTACTCAACCACGCGTTTGATTTGCGGCACAAACAGGACGAGACACGACAGGGTGGAATCGTCTTGCGATGTTGGCTGCAATCGGACGCCAAAACTTGTGCGTCAGCCCATTATCTCGCGGCCTACTACCAACAGTTCGCCAACGATCTATTGGATCGGAACCTGATCATGCAGTCGGATTTGCCATCGCTTTTGGAGCCCTATGACGGCACCGGAAAGGTAAACTTCCAAAAAAACTGGTCAGCCATTCACACAGCCCGACCGGACTAAGTCGATTCGCAATTCGCAATTTCACTCATTGCGAACTAAATGGTCGCGGCTTTACTGGTCGCGAATTTTTTGGGCAACACGCAGCTTTGCACTTCGCGCGCGAGGATTGCGCGCGACTTCGGCGTCGGTAGGTCGTAGTGGTTTCTTGGTCAGGATCTCCCAACGATCGTCATCACGAAATGCGTTTTTGACGATTCGGTCTTCTAGCGAATGAAAACTGATCACTGCGAGACGTCCACCGGGTGAAAACCAGTCCGCCGCTTGGGCGAGCGACCGCTCCAGAATTCCCAGCTCGTCATTGACCACAATACGCAAGGCCTGGAATGTTCGCGTGGCGGGATGAATGTCATGATTCTTGCTACGCGGCACACAGCGACGACAGATCTCAACGAGCTGGTCGACCGTCCGCACCGGATTACGATCTTTCGCGCGTGCCACAATTTCACGGGCGATGCGCCGACTATATCGCTCTTCGCCGTATTGATAGATCGCGTTTGCAATGTCGACCTCCTTGTTACGCGCGAGCCACTCGTGGGCGGCAACTCCATTCTCCGGATCGAATCGCAGGTCCAACGGCCCATCGACGGTAAAACTAAAACCACGCTGACGATCGGCAAGCTGGTCGCTCGATAGTCCCAAATCCAAGACCATCGCATCGGCTGTGGGTAGCCCCAGCGCAGCGAGTGCTTTGGGCACTTGTTCGTAACTGCCCAAAAACAGGTTCAAGCGTGGATCGTGTGTTTCTCCGTCGACACGTTCACTGACCACAGGATCACGATCCAACGCAACAACATGGCCGGTGCCGGCGGGCAATGTCTCCATCAATAGCTGGGAATGACCGCCACCGCCGTAGGTGCCATCAACGATCACGCGTGGGTTTATTTCACTGAGCCATTGGACGATTTCGTCAGGCATCACTGACACATGACAAGATTCGGTTGGTTGCGCCGTCGACTCGACATCATCCTCGTCAGCTGACACTCGCGATACTCTTGCTGCAGTGGAGAGCCGCTTCGAGCTGGCTGCTGATGGTTTTCAGACGCTCCAAATCACCGCCGCCGACTTCTGCCGCCAGCCAACCGGTGAAATCGATATCGTGCAGAGCTTCTTCGACTTCGGGCCAGTCGATATCACCTTCGGTAATGTCAGCCCACGATTGTTTGGCACGTGAATAGCCTTTGATGTCCAGTTTTTGAACGCGATCGCCCAGAGTCCGTATCCAGGCCGCCGGATCGCCGTATTTCCAATGGTTGCCAATGTCAAATTGGACACCAACCAGCGGCGTATCAAATTCATCAATGAACGCTGCCAGCCGGTCAGCGGTTTGGTCATCGCCACCTTCGTGGTCGTAACAAAAGTCATTCCACACATTCTCGATCAAGATCGCGACGTTGTGTTTTTCGGCTACCGGCAGCGCAGCCTTAATGGCCTGAACGGCGCGCTCGTAGACTTCATCATCGGTTCCGTCTTTACCGTGCCCGGGGACCAGCAGCATGCTTTCTCCACCCACGGCCGCGGTGTTTTCCAAACCCTGTTTCAAGAGCGTCAGTGCTTTTGCGCGGACCTCCGGATCGGGATCGGTGTGTCGGGTTCCCCAGTGATATCCGCCCACCGTTCCGTCGATGATCAAACCGGATGCCGCCGCAGCTTCCTTTGCTTCGTCGACCTTAATATTGGGCGCGTGCAGTTCCACGCCCTCAAATCCAGCCGCCTTGGCAAGTTTGAACCTCTCTGTCAGCGATCCTTTCGTTCTGATCATCCCTATCTTCAGCGTCTTGCGCAACCACGGCGTCGTTGCATCGTCGCTGTTCGGCTTATCGGCCAAGACAAAGGGTGCTCCCAGCGAAAGCGACGCGGCGGCGATTCCCGCACCTTGACCTGTACGTTGCAAGAAACGGCGGCGATTCGGTTCGGTCGAATGAGTCATAGAAGGTCCTTGGGACGGGCAATGGAAATCGAATTATAGACCATATCATCTGCCTGGGCGTGCAGGGTCGCCAAGTCGCACCACCGTGGCGCCACCGCACCTTCGCACCGCCGTCGCACCACCGTGGCGTGGTCGTCCATTGGGTCGACCGACTGCGGGTTTTTAGGATAGATCTAAACGACCGGGGATTCCAGCTGTCGCAACGCACGCAGGTTGATCACATCCCAGTCTTCGCCCGACTCGTCGTCGGTCCCTTTTTCGGTTTCCAGGTAGCCGGGCAAACGACCAAAATCGGGATCGGCGAACATGTTCTTGAATCCTTCGAGTCCGATCTCTCCTCGCCCAATGTGCTCGTGTCGATCAACGCGGCTGCCCAATGGTTTCTTGCTGTCGTTGAGGTGCAAGGCCCGAATACATTCTGCTGGCAACTGGTCGACAATTTGTTGCTTCATCGACGCGAATCCGGACGCCGTGTTGATTGCGTACCCGGCGGCGAACGCGTGGCAGGTGTCAAAGCAAATTCCCACACGCTGTTCGTCGTCAATCGCATCGATCAAGAACGCGAGTTGTTCGATCGTATGGCCAAGGCAGGATCCTTGACCGGCGGTGTTTTCCAACAACAGCCGACACGACCCCGCTTCGACACGCTGGAGTGTTTCGGCGACCGCATCAACGATCCGATTCAATCCGTCCTCTTCGCTGCTGGTGGTAAAGGCGCCGGGGTGGACGACCAATCCCTCGAGCGCCAACTGGTTACACCGTTCCATTTCGACCACCAAGGCGTCGATCGATTTTTGAAACAGATCGTCCTTGGGCGAAGCGAGGTTGATCAGGTAAGACGCATGGGCGATCGGATGGCTCAGATTCGACTTCGCCAACGCCGTCTTCCAAGCCTCGATCGTGTCGTCGGTCAGTGGCTTGGCCGCCCATTGATTGTTGTTTTTTGTAAAAATCTGGATGACGTCGCAACCGACCTCCACCGCGCGACCGACCGCTTTATCCACCCCTCCGGCCGCCGAAACGTGAGAACCGACAAAAACCATGGCAAAAACAGGCTCCCGAGCCACATGGGATCAGAATGGGGTGCGGCGGATAAAAGCGGGCAAAGTATAGTATTTTCACGGACTTACCACCGGCAACCGGCGTAAAATCTGCGTTTCCAGCGATGGTTCGGCGTCTTTGCCAGAACTGTTCGCTCGATTCAGCGCGTTACCGAAACCTTGTTGTTACACAACGGTTCAAACACCTATGAATATCACACGAATCTTTTCGATTGTCGGACTCTGCTTCCTTCTCTCAGGCACCGTGTCCGCCCAACGTGGCGGCGGTGGTGATTTTGGTGGAGGTCGCGGTGGTGGTGATTTCGGTGGAGGTCGCGGCGGAGGTGGAGGTCCTGGCGCTGGAGGTCGCGGCGGTGGCGGAGGTCCTGGTGGTGGAGGTTTCGGCGGAATGCGCGGCGGCACCGGCGGAACGCGTGGGGGCGGCGGATTCGATCCCAGCGGATTTTTGAGTCGCCTGGATGCTAACGGAAACGGCATCCTGGATCCCGACGAACAACAGGGGCCCGCACAGTTCTTGATTTCGCGGATGCAACAATCCGACCCGAGCATCAAACCGGGCCAACCCATCTCAATCAAAAAAGTAACCGAGTCATTCAACAAAATGCGCGAACAGCGCGACTCGGGCAACGATCCACGTGGTAGTCGCGGTGGTGGCAGTGCCGCCGATGATGCACTGGAAGTCGAATTGCTCGTCCCCGGTTTTGGAATCGAATCCGAACCGATCCCGCTGATGGGATTCGGGCCCGCAGCCGAACTATTAACGGTCGTTGTTACCGAAGCGGATAAAAAGGAAGCCGCTGAAAGAATGCGCCGTTATGACCGAAACCGAGACGGCTTTTTGACCAAAGACGAAGTTTCGTCGAGTCGTTTCGCTGGCAATCCAATGGACTTTGACCGCAATAAAGATGGCAAACTATCGGAGGTCGAACTGGCCTCGCGCTACGCACGTCGACGCGAAGGCGAAGAAGCAGCCCAAGCAGAGCGGCGCCGAGACACACGACGCGACGACCGACGCCAAGAGGTCAAAGAAGTCGATGTGTATAACGGTCGCAAGTCCTATCGCATGACAGCCGAGAAAAAATCGGTCGAAGGGGTCCCTGGATTCTTCACCGATAAAGATGCCAACGGTGATGGACAGGTCACGATGAGCGAGTTCACGACGGAATGGAGTGATCAACTGGTCGCCGAGTTCTTTAAATCTGACTTGAACAGTGATGGAACGATCACCGTCGCAGAAGCGTTGAAAGCGGTCGAGAACGGAGTGTCTGTTTCCGTCACGGCCGCTGGCTCGAGCGGATCTAGCTCGTCGGGCACCGACTCCAAATCGACAAGCAGTACGATGGCGAGCACGACGTCGAAGTCGGCTCCGGCAACTGGTGGCAAACCGGATCAAAAACTGGTGACGTACGCAGAGCGGATCATCGGCCGCTACGACAAAAACAAAGACGGCGCGCTCGTGGCGTCGGAGTGGGAATCGATGTTGATGAATCCGGCCCCCGCCGATGCGAATCGTGATGGTCGAATTACGATCGAAGAATACGCCCTGTACCTGCAATCGCGGTCGCGTAAATAGCGCCCATCGGAGCGTTTCGCGAACCTGGTCCGGTCCAATTCGTCCTGCTCTGTCACGTCGCTTCGCGCCGCCCCGCGCCAACCAAATTCCGCCGCGATGCGTTTTACGCTTCGCGGCTTTTTTTTCGCAATCCTGCCACGACGGCTGGTCGGATCATCGATCCGTTTCGCGAATCGATGCAACACGGTTATGATCAGTCCGTCCTCATTGCCGTCGCTGCGATCCCCGCTGCGCCGACTACCGGTGACGTAACCGTGTCCTAACCTTGCCTCCGCCGACCATGTCCAATCACGCCACCGTTTCGCTCATTCAATCGCCTGACGACTCCAGCTTAGATGATCTTTGCGACAATCTTTCCCAATGGGCCTCTCGATGGACAACGTCGGACACTTGGCCCGGCGAAGCATTGGACGCGTGTGCCAGAGCAGGTGTCTATCGCTGGTTTTTGCCGGTTGATCAAGGTGGTTTTGGTTGGGATTCCGCCGACCAAACACGCGGCTATTTGCGATTGGCACAAGCCGACCTGACAACGACGTTTGTCATCACCCAATACATGGGCGCGATCCGCAGAATCGCGGGCAGCGACAATGCGTCGTTGATCCAGCAATGGGTCGGCCCACTGATCGACGGCACGTCGTTCGGAACGGTTGGCATTAGCCACCTAACCACCAGCGGTCGGCACTTGTCCAAGCCTGTCTTGTCGGCTCAACGCTCCGGCGATGGTTTTCGGCTCGACGGTATGGCACCTTGGGTGACCGGCGCACCTCATGCCGACGTCTATGTCGTCGGTGCTACATTGGATGATGGTCAAGAACTTTTGGCTGCGGTTCCACGTGGACTCGATGGCGTCCAGCCGGGTGCGGGCGTCAGCCTCGTCGCGCTGTCAGCAAGTTGCACCGATCGCGTCAAGCTGAACGACGTGATGGTGGATGAATCGATGTTGATCGCCGGTCCCACACAAAACGTGATGTCATCAGGATCCGGTGCTCGCACCGGTGGTTTGCAAACGTCGACGCTGGCGATTGGGTTGGCACGGGCCGCCGTGGTTTTTTTGGCCGACGAAGCTTCGCGCCGTGACGACCTGCGTACCGCGACCGATGAATTGACCGATGAAGTCAACGAATTGGAAGCATTGTTGCAGCGTGCCGTCAGCGGCGAAGACGAATGTAACGCGTCGGACATACGCGGCAAGGCAAATCGTATCGCCCTCCGGTCGACTCAGGCGGCGCTGACCGCGGCAAAGGGTGCGGGCTTCGTCGACGGGCATCCGGTCGGCCGATGGTGCCGACAAGCAATGTTCTTTCTGGTTTGGAGCTGCCCACAACACGTTGCACAAGCACATCTGTGTGAACTGGCGGGGATCGAGTAACGGCAAGCAGCCAGTACGATGGAGCCGATGCTGTACGATGGCAGACCCTGTACGATGGCAGACGCTCGTCGCGATCACCACATCAC
>JABDKS010001022.1 GCA_013002105.1 Pirellulaceae bacterium
GGAACAGTGCATCGACAAGACATCCTGTTTTGGCATCAAGTAATTCATCAATGTGAACACCGCTTTCTTCATTTCGCCGGCATATTCGGTCCCCAAAATCACAACCTCCCGCTCTGCCAGATCCAAATCCACGCTCGTCTTGGACGTCATTCCTGCTGTATGCCGGTTGGCAGGAAAAGCACCCGCATTAAGAATCGTGCAATCGGGTTCGCCAAAATCCGCGAGTTGCGCGTGCGTCGGGCGGATCAGCATGTTGTGCATAAACAACGCGTGGTAGGGACGGGCGCAGATCACGCGGACTTTGATCTGGTACTTGGGGTCCCAACCGGCGTAACCATCGACGCAGTAGAGTTGATCACGGGTGTTCAGGTAGTCGATGGCGCGTTCGCGGTTGATGTCAAACGCGTGCTTGTCCAACGGAATGTTGACCGGTCCCCACCACACGTCGCCGTCGGTGTCCGGTGTTTTGATCACACGTTTGTCACTGGGCGAACGACCGGTCTTGGTTCCCGAATAAGCGATCAAGGCACCGGCCGCGGAGATCGCAGACCCCGGCTCGCTGCGGATCGCTTCCTCGTACAACTGCGATGGCGGGGCGTTGCGGAGTACTTTCTTGACGGTGACGCCAAGGTCATTCAGATGGAAGGAATTCAAGGGTCGATTCGCTTTCGTGTGATGGTTGAGCCGATCAAAGTCTTTGGCGGGCGAAATTTGTCACGGGCCAATTCTGCTTGGGGGCCAGTGCTGCTTGGGGGCCAGTTTTGCTTGAGGGCCGGTTTTGCTTGAGGGCCAGCAGATTGGTTCAGCGGTCAGGAGCGATGGTTTCGTAATGGGGTGGATCCACGGGCCCGCGATAATCGCCGCGTCCGCTCAGTCGGCTACCAATTATCGGGAATGTTCCAGTTTGTCGACATGCGGCATATCGTCGTCATGTGGAGGCGTGTCCAGATCCACATCGGTGAACCGGCTACGGAAAACGAAGCGTTCCCACCAACTGGCGGGCCGCAGTGCGGGGTCCGCGATTGGGACAACATTCCGTTTTCCCCGACGCGTACAGAGTTTGACGTCGTTTTCCATGACTTCCTCGACGACCCAGAACTTATTCACCATGTAATGGTAGGTGTCGCCCTTCCCAGCGGGGTGAACGTCCGACGCCCTGGGACCAGGACTCGTACTGGTTTTCTGTTTCCGATAGATCACCCAGTCGTTGCGCTTTAGCCGCGATTTCGGCACAATTTTGCTCCTTCCAACGTACTTCCGCCGATCTCGACCCCGGCATAGTTGCCCAGCGGCGTCGAACAAGCCAGAATCCCACTCCCCGCAAGCCCTGCACCCAACCTTCACAATTAGGCTGGCGTGGGACCGTTAAGTCATCCTCCGCTTTGTACAGGATAGTTTCTTGGAATTTGCAGCTCTCGTCCACCTTGTTTGCGATCTTGTCGGTGGACTCGGCATATTTTTGTTGGGAATGAAGTACATGTCCGAGGGCATGCAGGCCGTTGCGGGGTCCAGCCTGAGACGTGTCGTCGCCCTGGTAACAAATAATCGATTGTTCGCGGTCACCGTGGGCGTCTTCGTCACCTGCGTCGTTCAATCCAGCAGCGTGACGACAGTGATGGTCGTTGGTTTCGTCAATTCAGGCGTGATGGAACTCTCCCAGGCGATCGGCGTCATCATGGGTGCCAACATCGGCACCACCATCACCGGCTGGATCCTGACGCTGAAAATTGGCAAGTACGGACTACCGCTGCTTGGATTCGCCACGTTCGCATTTCTTTTCTCGCGCGGCGAACGATTGAGATTTTGGGCGATGGCGATCATGGGCGTTGGCATGATCTTCTTTGGGCTGGAATTGATGAAGGATGCCTGCAAGATCATCAAGACGATGCCCGAATTCGAGGCATGGTTCCAAACCTTCGTGGCCGACAACTACCTCGGTGTGCTCAAGTGCGCGATGATCGGCTGCATCCTGACAGTTCTCGTGCAATCTTCCTCTGCGACGTTGGGCATCACGATTTCGCTGGCTTCGCAGGGGATCATTTCGTACGAAACCGCCGCGGCTCTCGTGCTGGGTGAAAATATCGGTACCACGATCACGGCGTTTCTTGCCTCCTTGGGTGCTACCACCAATGCGCGACGGGCAGCCTATTTTCACGTGGTCTTTAACATTGTTGGCGTGCTGTGGATCACCGCGATTTTTCGATGGTATGTCGTATTCGTTCCCTGGCTGGTCGAAGGCTCGTTTATTCAAGGCAGTTTTTTGGAGGGGACATTCTTAGAAAGTTGGTTCTTGCAAGGAGGTGTGAGCGATCCGCTAGTAGAAATTGATCCCAATACACAAAAGGAAATCATCACCTTTCCAGGGACCACGCCGGCGATCGCCGCGACGCATTCGATTTTCAACGTCGTCAACACGCTGATGTTCCTGCCGTTCTTGCCAATTTTCGTTCGCGTACTCAACGCAATCGTGCCGTCAAAGGAGTTTAAAGAAAAACCCCGTTTGACCGATTTGGACATCCGTATGCTCGAAACACCCCTGCTGGCAATCGAACAATCACGCAAAGAGATCGAGCGGATGTCGGATGGTTGCGGCAAAATGCTCGATTGGCATGCGACTCTGATTCAGCAAGACGAACCCGACAAGGCGTTGGGCAATCGGCTGAAACAACGCGAACAAGTGCTTGATTCGATCCAAGACGAAATCGCCGTCTACGTCACGCACCTGTTGTCAAATAACATTCCCCACTCGGTTGCCGACGAAGCGCGACTGCAACTGCGGATGGCCGACGAATTCGAATCGATCAGTGATTACATCGTCAATCTAGATCGATTCGATCGTAAACTGCGACGCGACGGACATCGTTTCAGTGAGTCTCAGCGAAACGACCTGGTGGCGTTGAACAGACACCTCGCAGAATATCTGGCGTCGATCAACGAAGGACTCCAGCAAAACAACGAGAATCTAGCCGTCGCAACCAATCCCGCGGCCAAACGAATTCGAAGCGAAATCAAGGCGTTGCGGCGAAAACATCTCCAAGAACTCTCCAGCGGCAATATCCCACCACTGGTGAGTGTCGCCTATTTGGCTTCGCTCAATGCGTTTGCCCGCGTCAAGGATCACACGCAAAACATCGCCGAATCGATTTCGGGCGACAAATAGCTCGATCGCCTGCGCGGTTCTATCAGTCGGTTTTTCAACGTTCACTCCGAAATTCAAAGTTCGTTGCCATCGGTTCTTTGGCCACGACCAGAGGCAAGGGCGTCCATCCGCGTTTGCTCCTCGCCCGATCGGATAGAATCTGCGACCTGGTATTCGCTGCTGCACATCCAATTCCGGAGTTTGATGGCTGATGTACTCACTTGGTGTTGATTACGGGACGAACAGCGTTCGCGCACTGATCGTGGATACATCCAATGGCGTCGAAATCGCCACGCATGTATATGACTACCCCAGCGGCGACGCGGGGATTTTGGTCGATCCGGACAATCCAAATTTGGCGCGTCAAAATCCGGCTGACTACATCGACGGGTTTCACCAGTCGGTCCGTGGCGCTGTGAAAGCCGCCGAGAGTGTCGACGGGTTTTCCGCCGACCAGATCGTCGGCATTGGGATCGACACGACCGGATCGACACCGATTCCGGTCGATCAAACCGGCCAGCCACTCGCGTTCGATCCGCAATTCAAGGACAACTTGGCCGCCCAGGCGTGGCTCTGGAAAGATCACACGTCGCACGCCGAAGCCGACGAGATCACGCAAACGGCTCGGTACCGTGGCGAACCCTACCTGGCCAAATGTGGTGGTGCTTACTCGTCCGAATGGTATTGGTCCATAATTCTGCATTGCATGCGAACCGCACCCGATGTCGCAGCGGCGTGTGCAAGCTGGGTCGAATGCGCCGACTTCATTCCCGCCTACGCCACCGGTAATACCGATCCCAAGTCGATCAAGCGAAGTATTTGCGCGGCTGGCCACAAAGCGATGTACAACGCGGATTGGGGCGGATTGCCCAGCGTTGGTTTTTTGGAATCACTCCAAACGGGGCTCTCTCGTTTTCGTTATCAATCACCCGCCGTTGCGGTCGATCAGATCGCGGGACATTTGTCCCAGGAGGTCGCCCAACAAGTTGGACTGCCAGAGGGCATCCCCGTCGCGGTCGGCGCCTTCGACGCTCATCTCGGTGCCGTCGGCTCGGGTTGCCGCGAGGGCACACTGGTCAAAATCATCGGAACCAGCACGTGCGATTGCATGGTCGCACCACTTGCGACACCGCTACCCGACGTGCCGGGACTGTGTGGAATCGTGCCCGAATCGATCCTGCCAGGCATGTATGGACTCGAAGCCGGCCAGTCGGCGGTGGGTGACATTTTTAGTTGGTTTGTTCGGCACATTTGTTCCGGCCCCGACTCTGATCTCGACTCTGATCCCGACGCTGCTGAACGAGACGCCGCGCAGCAGGATGCTGTACATCACGAATTGACGCAGCAAGCTGCCAAACTTCGACCCGGACAATCCGGATTGATTGCTCTGGATTGGAATAACGGCAACCGTACCATCTTGGCCGACCCCCGACTAACAGGATTACTGGTGGGTCAAACACTCCACACGCGCCGAGAAGAAATTTACCGGGCACTGATCGAAGCGACCGCGTTCGGTGCGCGGACGATCATTGGACGGATGCAGGAGTATGGCGTACAGATCAACGAAGTCGTCAATTGTGGCGGGATCGCAGAAAAGAACCCCCTGGTGATGCAGATCTATGCGGACGTCTGCAATCGCCCCATGAAAATCAGCCGGTCGGCTCAAAGCTGTGCCTTGGGCGCGTCGATCTGCGGCGCGGTCGTGGGCGGTGCACACAGTACGTTTCAATCGGCACAAGAATCGATGACGGGCGTGAAGGACACGGTTTTTGAACCGATCACTGAGAATGTTGAAATCTACGAACGACTTTATGCCATTTACCGACGATTGCACGATGCGTTTGGGATCGCGAGCGATCTAGAATCAATGGCGAGCGTGATGAAAGATCTGATTGCGATTCGTGATCGAGTTCGCCATGAATGACAGGAAACGCTCTGCTATCCCAACGACCTTCGCTTTGCAAAGCATTTCGAATGCACGAACTTTCAAGTGTCTGCTGCGACCGCAATCCCGATCCGAAAGATCAACGTCGCGCGATCGAAGTGTTGCTCGATAACGGAGCCGACATTCACGCATGTGACAAAAATGGCGTCACCGCACTGCACCACGCAGTCAGATTCCGCAGTCCCGCAGCAGTCGCGACACTCCTGGAACGCGGCGCGAACGTGAATCAGACATGCAAACGATCCGGTTCGACGGCGTTACACCGCGCCGTCACCTCCACGGGTGCTCCCGGCACCGCCAACCGGAAAGCCGAAGCGATGGAGATCATTCAATTGCTTCTGCATCACGGCGCCGATTCGCAATTAGCCAACAAGAACGGAAAATGCCCGATCGATTATGTTCGCGACGACGAAATCGCCGCACTGCTGGTTAACGCCTGATCACTGACGCGGTCCGCTCGGCGGAACAGAGATTCTTTGTTCCAGCAAAGTGTTCGCAGCTCGCTGACACATACCGGACCTGCCCCGATCGGTTAGCATTGCCGTAAGAGCGTTTTCGTCATTGATGCATGCCAGGACCAGTCC
>JABDKS010001030.1 GCA_013002105.1 Pirellulaceae bacterium
GTCCTGGGGCAGCTGTGCCAGGACAGGTCCTGGCCTACGATTGATCCCACGTATTGAGTAAAAATGCTCTAGCCGGTTCGCGGCGACAGGTGATAGCCTGGGGTCAGGATTGCTCGTCTCAGCGAGCAAGCCGCAGCCCCAGGTTCACTCGTTGGTTCACCCCAGGCTATTGCCTGTCGCCGCTTCGCGGCTGTCGTATGTTGCAAGCCCTACACGTAAACGATTGCGTACGCACATGATCAAAACCGGCGCGTCGTGCTGGCATTCAAAGTCAATTTCTGGTTCCAGCACTGGGCCTCAGGTTCGGGAAATGACTCGTAATCGATCGGCCCTCCGGGTCTACTGTTACTGCAAGCAGCGCGGATATCGCGCGACAAAATCAGAAACCGTTAGTACAGCGCGACCCAAAAGGACCCTTCAAGCCCTGGGTCCTGGCCTACGAAAAGATAAACTAAAGACAATGCATTCTATTCCGCACCTTCCAGTTTTCCTGATTTCGTGTTTCTGCGCAGCCATGACGGTCGTTGCCGGCGCCGCAGAGTTCAATGACACAGTCGAGATTGGCGATCCAGCGCCGGTGTGGAATGATCTTCCCGGGGTCGACGGCATGTCGCATTCGTTGGCCGATTTGGAATCGGCCAAGGTCATCGTGCTGGTGTTTACTTGCAACAGCTGTCCTTATGCGGTCGATGCGGAAGATCGCTTGATCGCACTTGATCAACTGGGTCGAAAGAAAGGGTTTGTTGTCGTCGCGATCAATGTCAACAAAGTTCCGGACGATCTTTTGCCGGCGATGAAAGAGCGAGCTGGGAAAAAGAAGTTTGAATTTCCCTATTTGTTTGATGAGTCCCAGCAGATAGCCAAAGACTACGGCGCTCGCAACACGCCGCAGCTTTTCGTGATCGATGCCGATCGGACGATTGCGTATATGGGGTCACTCGATGACAGTCCCGACGGCCGAAACGTGACCAAAAAATATGCTGAAGATGCTGTTCTGGCACTGCTGCAAGGCAAAAAGCCTGTAGTGACCGAAACCGTTCCCGTGGGTTGTCGAATCCGATTCGATCGGGCGCGGCGAACAAGTCGCCCCGTTCCGACAAGTGATGCGAACTAGTCGATCAGTCCAGCTTGTCGTACTGACGTATATCGACGGCCAACGATTCGCTCCATGCACTGAATTCACTGCTGCCCAATAAAAGTTGCGCACCCTGCTCGCGACGTCTTATCATCTCTTCGGGTGATACGCAGGGACCACCGAAGGCGGTGTTGTGTTTTTTGCAAGCTGCTGCCACGGTCTCCCAGGCATCATCAATGGTCATCTCTTTGGTTTGACGCAATCTCAATCCCAGATCCCCGGGCCCGATAAAAAGCAAGTCAATTCCTTCGGTCGCTGCGATTGATTCAGCATTGCGGACCGCTTCGGGCGTTTCGATCTGCGCGACCAAAAAGGTTTCACGGTTGGCCCAACTCGCATAGTGATCGGGATCGTGAACATGGAAATCCGCATCCAGCCCCGCGTTGTCGATCCCGCGATTTCCGATCGGTGGGAATTTGGTGTACTGCACCAAGGTGGCGGCCAGATCCGGTGTCGACACATGCGGGATCATCAGCCCTGCCGCGCCGTCCTCCATGTAACGGCAGAGTCCGGTCTTTTCGAGCGTCGGTGGGCGGATCAAGATATCGATGTCGTACAGGTGCCCAAATGCCAACAACGCATCGACTTCACGCGATTGCATGCCGCGATGCTCCAAGTCCACCCAAATGCAGTCGTAACCGGCTCGGGCAGCATGGGCGATATACGCCGGGATGTAATGTCCCAATACGCACAATCGGATCGCCGCTCCCTCACGAATTCGTGCTAGCGTCTTGCTCTCTCGCATGAGTTACCCCTTGGCGGTTTCGATACATTACCCACGGCAGATCGTAACGATTCCAACAGATCAGGCAATCGGCCGCCGCGACTTGGGCGAGGTAGCCAATCCGCGATGGGTCTTATCGGCCGCTTGGGCTACGACAGTTCGGCTGGTTTCATTAAGCTGGCGAACCACTCATCCAACCGGGACCACGCATTGAATTCACCTTTGACCCCGACACATTCGATCGACAACGTCGCGGGATCTCGTGTTTTGCGAACGCGTTGTTATGCGTGTTACCGCCCGGTCGACCTCTGTTTTTGTCACCAGATTCCGTCGATCGATAACCGCACGCACGTTCTGATTTTGCAACACATGCGGGAACGGTTTCATCCCTTCAATACCGCAAGGATCGTGCGGCAAGCATTGCAGAAGTCGACGCTACTGGTCGACCACAACGCACAACTGGCGCAACGATTGAATGATCGTCGTTTGCATCCCAACGTGGGTGTTCTGTATCCCGGCCCCGGTGGTCGGCGACTGTCCGAGCTGTCGCCGGAGCAGCGTCCAGAAGAATTGATCATCATCGACGGTACATGGCATCACGCCAAAACATTGGTACGTGACATTGCGTTGCTCAATCGATTACCACGCTATCAGATCGTGCCTGCCAACCCGGGTCAGTATCGTATTCGTCGGGAGCCGAACGCGACAGCACTTTCGACGCTCGAGGCGACCGTGTCGGCACTGCAAGCGATCGAACCTGAGACGGAAGGATTTGGCGAGCTGTCGAGAGCGTTTGACAGCATGGTGCAAACGCAACTGGACCACCCAAAGGCCGATTATGGCTGGCGGCAAAACGCAAAGCGGAGCAACAACCCGATGGGAATCCCGCGCGCGATCATTCACGACTTGCCCAACATCGTCGTCGCGTACGGAGAATCTGAACCGGGGAAAACCGGTTGCAAACGATCGCCGCGCGGTTCGGATAAACGACAGCCGGTGTATTGGGTCGCACGCCGCCTGGGGACCGGCGAGTCGTTTCGTGAATGGATTGAGCCTCGTGTCGATTTGCCTGATCACTTCTTGAGCCATCTGAAGGTCCGCCGCGATTCCTGGAGCAACGCCGTAACGACGAAACAGTTTTGTGATCGCTGGAACGGCTTTTTGCAACCGTCCGACACCGTCGTGGTATACCACAACAGCACACTCGGTTTACTGGAGAATGTTGGAGCGGCCCCGGATCGTTGTGTGATATTGAAATCAGTTAAGTTCGATCCTCAGCACGAGCACGCCACGCTGGACGCTTATCTGCGGGGCAAACAGATCGTACCGACTGCCCCGGCCGATCCGGGGCGTGCGGGCGAGCGACTTGCCAACGGGATTGCGATGGTTCACCACTTGCACCAACTCGGCCGCCAGTTTGCCCACGAGCCTGCAGCGATCGTTTAAGATTCGCGTCGGAGAGGGATGCCTCTTTCTGTGCTGCATACTTAGATCCGAGCTATCGGGTCAATGTTGTCCGTCCAAAACACGTCGCACCGCTTCTATAGGGATTTCCCATGGGATCATCGCAAAACCAAAATCGTCGTCAGTTCTTAAAACAAGCTGCGGCGACCGGAGCCGCCGTGTCGACGGTCGCCTATTTTCCTTGGACTCAAAAGGCGTTTGCGAATCAGTCCAAGAATGATCGTCCGACGATTGGCGGAATCGGATTGGGAGGCATGGGTACGGGCGATTGCCGTGGCCACGCTAACTTCGGCGACATCGTCGCGGTCGCCGACGTCGACCAATCGCACGCCGAGCGGGCTCGTAGTGACGAGAAAATTGGTAAAGGGAAAGCAGACGCGTACCGCGATTACCGCAAGGTGCTTGAACGGAACGACATTGATGTCGTTAGCATTGCAACGCCCGATCATTGGCACGTCAAAATTGCTGTCGAAGCGTTGCAAGCGGGCAAACATGTTTTCTGCCAGAAACCGCTGACCCTGACACTCGAAGAAAACCAATTGATTCGCAATGCCTGTCAAAAATTCGATAAGCAGGTTTTCGTTGTCGGAACGCAACAGCGCAGTGATCGCAATAAATTTTTGCGCGCTGTGAACATGGTCCAAAAAGGATTGCTGGGTGATATCGAACACATCAAAGTCGGAATCGACGGCGGTAGCGTGGGCAAATCGTTCAAAAAATCAGATCCGCCTGCCGGACTCGATTGGGATCGATGGCTCGGTCAGGCGCCAATGGTGGAATACATTCGCGAACGATGTCACGGAAGCTTTCGCTGGTGGTACGAATATTCCGGAGGCAAATTCACCGACTGGGGGGCGCATCATGTCGACATCGCAACCTGGGCGATTGGACATCACGAACAAGCAATGGGACCGATCAGCATCAACGGAATCGATTCAAAGCATCCGGTTCCATTCGAGGACGGTTATCCGACCGTCGACAATACGTTTAACACCGCGCATGACTACAACATCGCTTGCAAATTTGCTAACGGTATTCAGATGGACATCGAAAGTCGCGGCGACAACGGAATCCTGTTCACCGGCAGCAAGGGACGGCTATTCGTCAATCGCGGTAAAATCACTGGACAACCGATCGACGAAAACTGGGACAAAGATCATTTTGGCCAGGCGGAACTCGATTGGCTTTATAAGGAGAAACCGGCAGAGGGACACAAGGAAAACTTTTATCGTTGTGTTCGCGAAGGCGGCTTGCCAATCTCCGACGTGTTCTCGCACGTTCAAGCGATGAACACTTGCCACTTGGCGGCGATCGCAGCGAGGTTCCGACGCGAGATCAAATGGGATCCGAAAGCGGAGAAAATCGTCGGAGACGACCAAGCGGCGGGCTTGTTCGCCCGTATCCCGCGCGTCGGTTACGAGATTCCACGGGTGTAACCGCCGCGGTCCGAGTATCAAGGTCTTGCCGCGACAAAATTCCTGTCGCCACCGATTTGGGTTGCGCGTGGGCCAAGACGCGCCCTAACATGATGGTGCCAGGACAGGTCCTGGCCTACGAAACAAATCAAAATACTCTCCAGCGCCAACTTGCTACATTCGGACCGCGTCACCAGGTCGCGCGCTCACTTTGACGCCGGGATCGTCTTTGACATGTTCGGCGATGTTCTTCAACGCTTCATCGTTTTGCATCGCCGTGATGAGATTGTAAACCGATCGGTCGCTGCGACGCAGTGACTCAAAAACATCGTCGCGCATTTTTCGATAAGCGGATCGTTCCATGGCGGTGTTCCAAAACGCAAATAATGCAAATGCAGTCGTGCAGATCAGGAAATAGACGCCCCAACCGCGGGCATTGTCAAAATCGATGCCGGTCAAGTCGTCCAGCCACTTCATGTGCAAGGCAACGCACAGACCCAGCGCCGCGATCCCACACAACCAAACCGCCGACGTGCCGACGTTGCTGATTTTTTGATTCGCCAGCAATAGCAATCCATACAGCTCCGGATCCTCCTCGGCCAATCGTCCTTCAAACACATCGTCAGTCATCGATTTCTCCGGATCAATTCAAGCATTCTGTTATCCAACGTGCCACCCATTAGACGAAAGCTTTCGACATTTCCAAACCCGTGGTTACCGTGTCGGATATTCCTGGTATTTCATGTCCCCAGCGACACATAGAGCGACGACGTGAATCGATGCATTGGATTAGATTTCCAGCACGATTTTACCGTTCAGAACCGCGTCGCCTTGCAGCGTAGCCGATTCTTGCAATCGGTGGGCCTTGGCGGTTTCGCACAAAGGCATCGTCATTGCAATATTCGCCTGGAGACGACCGTCACGCAGCCAGGTTTTCATATCATCTGCACATCGTTTCATTTCATCCGGAGTCGATTTGAACATCACGAATCCATGCAGTGAACAACCTTTGACATAGAATGGACCGACCGGGAACGGCGGGCTGGCATCACGACCAGCCATGATGATCATTCGACCGCGCTCGGCCATCAAATCAATCGCCATTGGAAAATCGGGTTCGCGACGTGTTTCCCAAAACACGTCCACTCCGGTGGGCGCCGCCGCGCGGATCGCATCGGGTATCGAATCGGTCGCATAGTTGACAACGACATCGGCACCTAACTGGGCAGCACGGTCGCATTTCTCACTCGTCCCGGCTGTCGTGATGACGCGTGCACCGGCTGCCTTGGCCATCTGAACCACCATCGAACCGACGCCACCGGTTCCGCCAATGACCGCAATCGTTTCGCCAGCACGCAACCGAGCTTCGCGAAAGAGCCCCAAATGTGCTGTTACGCCCACAAGCGCGCAGGCGGCTCCAACACCAAAATCGACTTCATCGGGCAATCGAAAACACCAGTCCGAATCGACGGCAATCTGCTCGGCAAACGTTCCTTGGCGTCCGAGCAATCCTTGATTGGTGCACCATACGCGGTCACCGACATCCCATGCATCAACCGAGTCACCCACTGCCTCGATCACTCCCGCCGCATCGCATCCGACGATGAACGGCACTGGCAAGTCGATCGCCACGGCGCCGCTACGCACATAGGTATCGATTGGATTGACCGCGACCGCATGGTTGCGAATCAGAACTTGATTGGGCCCGACAGCGGGCGTCGGCAAATCAGCAAACTGAATCACATCGGGTGATCCGGTTTGCTCGATGTAGGCAGCTTTCATAATGACTGAAACAGTTGCAGGCTTATCGGTTGCGATGGCAACATCGTAGCGTAACCGACAAGACTGCCGGCAATTGGCACATTAATCTAACACGCTAATCGGATCGCAAATCGCGATGCACCGCTCATTTATGCCAGACAACGCCATTAGCCGCGCCCCAACATGCTGCGACAACGCACTCAATGCCTGTTCATCTTGGGCGTCGGTTTGCCGACGCCCACGACCTTTCCTGGAGTAAATTTGCCAGGACAGGTCCTGGCCTACCGAACGCCAGAAAATGTTCTATGCACGAATCGCGTGGCTG
>JABDKS010001031.1 GCA_013002105.1 Pirellulaceae bacterium
GGACTGGTAAGCATGCCGGGTTGCTGGCCAAGTCAGGCTTGGCCGTCACCGGGGTCGAACGTAGCGCCGAAATGATCGCCGCGGCGCAAGTCCAACATGCAAATGTCGAGATCATCGCCGGAGATGCCCGCGCGGTTCGTTTGGAACAAAAATTCGATGTGGTACTCTCGCTGTTTCACGTCGTCAGTTACCAAACCACAAACGATGATGTCACCAAAATGTTTGATACCGCCGCTGCCCACTTGCGTGATGGCGGTTGTTTCATGTTTGATGTTTGGTATGGGCCGGCGGTGTTGCGGCAGTTGCCAGAGCCAAGGGTGAAGGAGATGGAAGATGACCGATCCCAGGTAAGACGTGTCGCCAAGCCCACTGTCGATTTCAATCAAAATTGGGTCGATGTAAACTATTCAATCACGGTTACCGACAAGGCCAGCGGGCAGCAGGAACAGTTTGACGAATGTCACCGGATGCGGTATTTCTTTGCCCCGGAAATCGACTTGTTTGCCCGCGCGTCGCGTATGGAACTTGTCCACGGTGAACAGTGGCTCGATCGTGCGGTGCCATCTGCTGAAACTTGGGGTGTGACCTTTATCCTCAGGAAACAAAAACAAAACCAATGATTCCGGTCAACATGCCTCTGCTGGATGGCAATGAAGCCAAATACCTGTCCGAATGTATCGAGACCGGCTGGATCAGTAGTGAGGGTCCGTTTGTCGGCAAGTTCGAGCAAGCCTTTGCCAAGCAGGTAGGGCGCCGGCAAGGCATTGCCTGCGCTAACGGATCGGGCGCGCTAGACATCGCAGTTGCCGCGGCGGGAATCGGACCGGGCGATGAAGTGATCATGCCCACCTTTACGATCATTTCACCCGCAGCGTCAGTGGTTCGCGCCGGCGGCGTTCCGGTTTTGGTCGACAGTGATCCGCTGACGTGGAACATGGACGTTGATCAGATTGAAGCCAAGATCACTGATAACACAAAGGCGATACTGGTGGTCCACATTTATGGCTTGGCGGTCGATATGGATCCGGTGATCGACATCGCGCGGCGACACAACTTGATTGTCATCGAAGATGCCGCCGAGATGCACGGACAAACCTATCGCGATCAACCATGCGGGAGCTTTGGACTGTTGAGCACCTTCAGTTTCTATCCGAATAAGCACATCACCTGTGGTGAGGGCGGGATGGTTGTCACCGATGACGACGAAATCGCCGAGCGGTGCCGCGGATTGCGAAACCTGTGCTTCCAGCCCGGGCGTCGGTTCGTACATGATGAATTGGGCTGGAACTACCGAATGACGAACCTGCAAGCGGCGGTGGGACTGGCGCAGTTGGAGAACCTGGATCAACATGTCGAACGCAAACGTCAGATCGGTACCCGCTACCGCGAACAACTGAAGGACGTCGACGGCATTCGATTGCCCTTGCCGCGCACTGATGATTGCGACAACATTTATTGGGTGTTCGGAATCGTGATGGATCAAGAAAGTGGAATCGCGGTAGCTGAGGTTGTTTCCGATTTGGCTGCCAAGAAGATCGGGACGCGGCCTTTCTTTTGGCCGATGCACGAGCAGCCCGTGTTTGAAAAGATGGGATTATTTGCCGGCGAGCGTTACCCGGTGGCCGAACACCTGGCTCGTCAAGGAATCTATTTGCCAACCGGACTAGGCATAAGTGATGATCAGATTGATCAAGTTTGCCAGGCCCTG
The DNA here is from genome assembly GCA_013002105.1 of Pirellulaceae bacterium. Next base: position 1,709 of record JABDKS010001031.1, read on the forward strand.
AAGTCATCTCTTACCGACAACGCAAGCTAGGCGGTATGACCGCGGTCACGTGCACTGAACATGAAGATTGGAATTTATCTCGCAAAGATCTCTCAGCAGCTTGGTGGTGGAGCCCGCTTCCAAAAACAAGTCGTCGATGGGTTGTTGGATTCGGCTAGCGACAATCACGAATTCTGTTTGATAGGCCACGAACAGGCGACTGACTTCGGTCGGCCGCTGATTGTGGTTGACGAGCCCGCATCGCCGACCCGTGCGAAGCGATTGCTGAATCGCGCCGGTTTGGCTGATACTGAATCAGACAGAATTGCGCTGATCCTGCGTGAGCATCAAATCGACCTGATCTATTCACCTCATCCCACCGCGCTGACGACGGAGTTGCCCTACGTTGTTACCTGTTGGGATCTGCAACATCGCATGCAACCCTTCTTTCCAGAGGTATCGACCGTCGGGTGGAAATGGGAGTCGCGCGAGCAGCATTACAATGATGTGTTTCGCCGTGCCGCTGCGGTCGTGACCGGTACCGAACAGGGTAAGCGAGAAGTAACACAGTTTTACGGCGTAGCCCACGACCGCGTTCGCGTGATTCCGTTCACCGTTCCCGACGCATTGACGTCCTGTGATTCAGAATCGGTGCCGGGACTAACGGACGAGGAGTTCATCGTTTATCCAGCGCAGTTCTGGCCGCACAAAAACCACATTACTATTCTGCACGCGTTGAAGTTGCTTCAGCAGCAGGCCAATCTCCGTGTGCCGGCAGTGTTTCCCGGATCAGCCCGGCCGGACAACGCTTGCACGACGCAGTACATCCGTGACACTGCAAAGGCGCTTGACATTCCAGTACAC
>JABDKS010001062.1 GCA_013002105.1 Pirellulaceae bacterium
CGGCGGCTCTTTCGCGGAGCGAAAGGCAACGTTTTGTTCTTCCGCCTCGTTCGCGGAGCGACCGGCGACGTTTAATTCCTTTGCGCATTCGGCCAGCTTCTCGGCGTCACGATCGAGCAAAATGACATGCCAGCCCAAGTCATGATATTGCTTGGCAAATTCCCAACCGAGACCCGATGCAGCGCCGGTAATCAGTACGCGCTTGGTCATCGCCCCGGCCCCGGCAGATGTTCAATGAAGAATTCCAGGGCCTGGCGAGATGATTTTGTCGGCGGACGACCAAATTCAGTCTTGAGCTTGTCGTTGGACAATACCGGTCGATACTGCATGAACCGAACCTGATCGGGTCCATAGCGAGTGATACGAAGCGGTTTGGTTACCGCCAGGATCGACTTGACCAACCAGACCGGTAAATGGATGACGGGCTTGTTCATCAGTTCGCCGATTTCGGCCACCGACAAACATCCATCACCGGCCACGTTGAAAATTCCAGTCCGACTTTGCTCGACCCCATAAGCAATCGTTTCAACCAGATCTTGGTCCCAAGCGAATACGAATGGCGAGCGAACGCCGCGCAGTCCCAAAATCCAGTGCCCGGTAAAGAGTCGGGTGATCATGTTTTGTGTATTGGCGCCGATCACAGTACCTGGCCGCAGCACCAGCTGTGCAAGTTCGGGAGATTGCCGGCGATACTCGGCCAGCATTTCTTCGACTAGCCGTTTGTGGCGTGAGTAACTGAATTCGTCATTGCCGCGGACCGGATCGTCTTCGGTCAACCATTCAGGACTGTCGGCGTGATAGCCGTATGCAGCGCCGCTGCTGGTCACGGTCAAATGAGTGACGCCAGCATTGACACAGCCTTCCAGAACATTCTTTGTACCGTTGACATCGATGTCATATTCAACATCCGGATCTTGTCCTGGCTGCACAATCGAAGCCAAGTGGACCACGTGGGTAATGTCATGCTTGAGCAGTAAATCGACGAGTCCCGGATCACGAATATCCATTTCGGTGACGTCATCGGTTGGTCGAACATCAATCCCCCAAACGTTGTCACAATCCTGCTTGAGCAACCGAAACAATAGACCGCCCACGTATCCCCTGGCGCCCGTAATTAGAATGCGATGGTTGTTAAGCATTGACCACCGTTACCTCCGGCAGTGGGCGGCGTCCCCAATAGCTGGCCAGTGCCAGTCCGCTGACCAAATGCCAGATTCCCCAGAAAGCCGTGATCAAGATCGCTCCGCCCAACTGCGGCATGAACGTGAACAACAACGTCAATCCAAGACCCGAATTCTGGATTCCAACTTCCAAGGTGATTGCCCGGCGATCGGCGGGCGGTTGGCCGAACAACGTTGCCAAGCCGTAGCCCAATCCGAGGGCCAAGGAATTGTGCAACAGCACCAGACCAACCAACTTGTCGTAGTGGGACAGGAACAGATCCCAGTTGTTGCTAAACGCGATCACCACGAAAGCAAAAAAGATGATCAGCGAGACGATTCGCATCGTCTTTTCTGATTTGGCTTGCAGCTTTGGAAATCGACCACCGCAGTACATCCCCAACAAGATCGGCACGGCAATCACGACTAGTACCAGGGCCATCATCTGTAGTGGTTCCAACTGGATCTCGGTTACCAGGTCCGCGGTATTCGGATTCAATCTGGCATAGAACGCGAACAATGTCGGCGTCGTGATCACAGCCAACAGGCTGACGACCGCCGTCATCGATACCGAAACCGCTACGCTACCTCGGGCGATGAAGGTCATAATGTTAGAAAAGTTGCCGCCAGGGCAGGCGGCGACCAACATCATGCCGAGTGCGATCGATGGCTGCGGGCGCAGAATCAATGTCAGCAGAAATGTTAGCAGCGGCAGCAGGATGCATTGGGCAAGCAAACCGATCGCGGGGGCTTTGGGAGAACGCACGATCCGCACGAAATCTGCCCGGCGCAATCCGAGCGAAACCCCAAACATCATCAGTGCCAAAATGACGTTCAAGAC
>JABDKS010001088.1 GCA_013002105.1 Pirellulaceae bacterium
GTTTCGTCGTGAAACAGAGCACGCGGAAGGTCGTTTCTTTTTGGTCACCAAGTCAAGTGAGATAAACACTTGACAAGAAACAACTTAAATCAAACACCAGTGCCAAGAGTGGCGCTGTCCAGCTAGATCGATGTGCTGCTCTTGAGCACAGGCACCAGCAGTGCTAATACGACGCCCAACACAAGGATGGCCATCACTAGCAGCATGATCGGTTCGAGTAGTCGCACGAAAAGATCGAGGCGACGGAAGGTTCGCTTTTCCAGCGAGTCGGCGATGTCCGGCAACACGCGGTCCAGCGAATTACTTTCTTCACCGACGCTGATCATCTCGACGACCGACAATGGAAAATGCCCGGAGGCTCGCAACGGTGACGCCAAACTATCACCGCTACGAATGTTCTCGCTTGCATCGGCGATCGATCGACTCAGTAGACGGTTGCCTGCCGCGGTGCGACTGATTTCCAGTGATTTCAGAATCGGAACGCCGTTGCCAAGCAGCGTGCCCAACACGCGGCAAAAACGGGCCACGGCCAGATTCATCAGAATTCCGCCCAGCACCGGGATACGCAATTTCATGCGGTCGCCCCAGTCCTGTCCCGCGTCGGTTTGTAGCTGCATTCGCAGCGCGACCAACCCGGCCGCGATCGCGACCAAAATGATCCAACCGTAGGCGGACAGGATATTGCTGAATGTCAGGAGTGCTTCGGTCAGCGCGGGCATGTCACCGTTGGCTCGTAATCGATCAAACATTGAATCGAATTTGGGTACGAAAAACACCAACAGTGCTGATAACACGACTGTCCCGATCGAAAACAAAAAGATCGGATACGCCAACGCGCTGATCGTTTTGCCTTTTAAGTCTTCTTGTAGCTCGGTGAACGAGCCGACCCGATCCAATGCGTCTTCCAGGAAACCGCCTTCGGTCCCGGCGCGCACCATGTTGACGGCCATCTCGCTGAACACGCGAGGGTAGCGGGCCATGGAATCTCCGATCGCTTCACCGTCTTCGACACGATTTTTGATGTCGGTAATGATTTCGCCGAGTGCAGGATCGGAGTTCTGTTGCCCCAGCACATTGAGCGCTCGAATCATTGGCACGCCGTTTCGCAACAGCGACGACAGCTGGCTGTAAAAAACAGCCATCGTGGTGCCTTTGACCTTCTTTCGGCGGCCAACAATGCTGGCGACCGATACGCCCGCTTTGGTTGTGTCTTGGACATTGACCGGGAACAGCGAACGTTCGGAGAGAATCGCGGCGACTTCTCGTTCGCCTGTGGCTTCGACGGTTCCGGTGACTTGTTTGCCCGACATATCGCGAGCGGTGTATGCAAACGTCGGCATAAATTAAATCGCCTCGCCTTTGGTCACGCGAAGCACTTCGTCGACGCTGGTCGAGCCGGCAATGACTTTGTCCCAGGCATCCATTCGTAGTGTTCGCATCCCGGCATCGACGGCCGCTTTGCGAATTACCCAGCTGCTGGCACGTTCTTGAGCCAACGCGCGGATTTCGTCATTGGCACCCAGCAATTCATAAATTCCCATTCGTCCGGTGTATCCGACTTGCCGACATTCGCGACACCCAACCGCACGATAGAGCTGCGCGTCGCCGGCCAAGTCCCAGGGGAAATCTTTGGGGACTTCCAGTTTTGTTGGGCTATACGGTTCGCGACAGTGCTTGCAGAGTCTTCGCAACAAACGTTGTGCCATGACGGCTTCGACAGTACCGGCGACCAGGAACGGTTCGACACCCATGTCGGCCATTCGGGTAAACGCACCGGCAGCATCGTTTGTGTGCAGCGTACTGAAAACCAGGTGGCCGGTCAGCGAAGCTTGAATCGCATTTTCGGCTGTTTCCAAGTCACGAATTTCCCCGACCAGAACAATGTCTGGGTCATGTCGCAAAATACTTCGCAACGAATGGGCGAACGTTAAACCGATCTTCGAGTGCACTTGGATCTGGTTGATACCGTCAAGCTGGTACTCGACCGGATCCTCGGTCGTGATGATCTTGGTTTCGGGTGATCGGATTTGCAGCAGGCTGCTGTACAACGTCGTCGTCTTACCGCTACCGGTTGGGCCGGTGACCAGAATGATCCCGTGCGGATACTCGATGATTTCACTGAACTTGTCGTAGTTGGCTTTGGATAGTCCCAGTCCGCTCAAGTCAAACACCATCGACGACTTGTCCAAGACCCGCATCACCAAGCCTTCGCCGTGGATCATGGGGATGACGCTGACCCGAATATCAACATCGCGACCGCGTACTCGTAATTTGATCCGTCCGTCTTGGGGCAGACGTTTTTCGGCGATATTCAAATGCGCCATGATCTTCAGGCGGCTAATGATCGCCGCTTGGAATCGATTGATCTCGGGCGGTACCGGTTGCGGATGCAAAATCCCGTCGATCCGATACCGAATGACCAGCCCATCGCTTTGTGTTTCGATGTGAATGTCACTGGTACGTGTATTGATCGCTTCGAGCAGAATTTCGTTGACCAGGCGAACAACCGAGGCCTCTTGGACCATCTCGCCGACTTCGCTGCTGTCGATTTCCAAATCATCCAGCAGTTCCAGTTCGTCGTCTTCTTCTTCATCGGCCGCGGCCATCAAGCCTTCGACCGTCTCGCTACCGACACCCAAGTGCCGCTTCATCAATCTTGCGATTTCGGCCCGCTCGGCGACCACCGGGATAATATTTTTGCCTGTCGCCGCGCTCGCTTCGTCCAGCGGATACAGATCCAGTGGGTCGGCAGTGGCGACAACGATCGAACCATTCTCGGTTCGGATGGGAAATAGCGACTCGCGATAGATCAGTTTTTGCGGAAACCCCTCCAGCGCAGCGATCTCGACATCGACTTCGCGCAGGTCGACATATTCAAGCCCGACCTCTTCGGCCAGCACCTGCATTGCAGCTTGTTCTTTGATGTATCCCAAATCGATGGCTGCTTGGATGACACTCGGGGAATCGCTTGCGCGACTGTTGTCAAGTTGTTCTTGGGTCAGCAACCCGCGGCGTTTAAGGATTTCGCCGGCATGCATGATCATTCTTCGCGCTTCCTGTAAAAGACCAGTTGAGCGAGCAACGTTGAACGTTGATCGATTCAGCCGATTTGATTATCGACCGCCGCGACCACCGCCGCCACCGGGGCCCCCGCCTCCGCCGCCAGGTCCACCGCCGCCGCCTCCGCCAAAGCCCCCGCCGC
>JABDKS010000011.1 GCA_013002105.1 Pirellulaceae bacterium
CTGTTGGAATATGGAGCCGCGGGTCTGGCTGTCGCCTCTACTGACGTTGGCCAATGTAGGCGGGTACTGGATGAAGGCCGGCTTGGTCGGCTGGTTCCCTCAAAATCACCAGAATTGCTCGGGAAAGCAATTGCTGAATTGTTGGCCGATAACAATACTCGTCGCCGCTTTGCGGATGATTTTCGTCAGAGCGTAGCCCAGACCTACAGCGTAGAGTCAGTTGTTAAACAGCTTGCAAATATATACTCGACCCTGTTAGTACGTAGTTGATCACCATGTCATCGGATCGCGGCGTCTTGCTGATTGGTAACTTTCTTTCCTCGCATGTCGGCAATTTTAGCGTTTGCGAGGATCTGGTTGATCATTTGCAAGGTGATGGAACGCGAGTTCTGACCGCATCGAATCGCATGGCCCGATTGCCGCGATTGTTAGATATCGTTTCGACAACGTGGCGCCATCGCAGTGAGTACTCGATGGCGGCAGTAGATGTTTATAGCGGACTCGGGTTTGGTCTAGCGGAGGCCGCCTGTTATACGTTGCGGGCAGCGGGCAAGCCGTTCGCATTGACGTTGCGCGGCGGTAATCTACCGGTGTACGGAAAGCGGTGGCCGCGACGAGTGCGTCGTTTGATGAAATCAGCAACGGTCGTAACCACACCGTCGCGATACTTGTTGGAGCAAATGTGCGAGTACCGAGATGACATTGTACTGCTGCCGAATCCGTTGCATTTGGAACGCTATCCGTTTCGATTGCGCAAGAGCGTGTCGCCCAAGCTAGTTTGGATTCGCAGTTTTCACAAGACTTACAACCCGACGTTGGCGCCCGCAGTGGTTGCCAATCTTGCCAATCAGTTTCCGGACGTTGAACTGACAATGGTTGGACCCGACAAGGGAGACGGGAGCCTGGAAGCAACTCGAGAGATCGCAACAGAACTCGGTGTGCTGGAACGAATACATTTCACTGGGGGTGTTGCCAAACGGGACGTGCCAACATACCTCGATCAAGCCGATGTTTTTGTCAGTACCACCGATATTGATAACACTCCAGTCACTGTGTTGGAGGCGATGGCATGCGGTTTATGTGTTGTCAGCACAGATGTTGGCGGTGTGCCCTACTTGGTTGAAGATGGCGTCAACGGAATTTTGGTTCCTCCGCGCGACTGCGACGCAATGTCAGACGCTATCCGTTGCATTCTGACAGATAGTGACTTGGGCAGGTCTCTATCAATGAATTCACGTTCTTTTGTCAAGCAATTTGATTGGGTAGAAATTTTGCCACGCTGGAATAGACTGATTGAAGCTGTTTCTGCCGCCAAATCGTGACCTCCGGTAAACTTCCAATGGACCTTGATTCGAAATCTGAGCTCGGGCCGAGCGGTGCTGCGGCATCGACGAACTCGATGGATCAAATCGATCATGAAATCGATCGGCAAACAGAGTACTACGACGACCACTACAGTCATGTAAATGTCGACGCAGTCGTTGCCAAGATTCGGAATCTCGATGAATACTTTGGTGATGCGTTGCTAACGGACACGAGTTGGCATGGACTCTACCAACTTGGTTTCGCTGACCAGTTGCAGGGCAAGCGGGTGTTGGAACTTGGTTGTGGCGACGGGCTGAACGCTTTAATAATGACAGCCAAAGGAGCTCAAGTCTTTGCGATCGACATTGCAAATGAGAGTAAGCGAATCATCGATCAGGCCGCCGCGGAACTTGGCTTTGGATCGGATCAAATTCAGCCGATTACAGGTGATTTTCGAAAGATTGATTTGGATCAGTTTGCTCCGTTCGACGTGGTCGTTGGCAAAGCGTTCCTTCATCACCTGACGCCTGAACAAGAACGCGAGTATTTGGCTAAAGCCGCGCGTCTGTTGACAATTGATGGCCAGGCTAGATTTTTTGAGCCGGCGGAAAATAGCGAATTGATTGACAAGATTCGTTGGATGATCCCGATGGGTCGAAGGCCATCGTCGTTAAACCGAGAGGCTTTTGAAAAATGGAGTGAGCATGATCCACACCCGGAAAGATCCAATAGCACGAAGGCATACTTGGACGCTGCCCGCCTGTACTTTCACGAGACTACTGCCATTCCGATTGGTAGTATCGAACGATTTCATCGACTGATGCCGCGCGGAGACTTCGAGCGCAAGTATCGACGTTGGGCGCACCGAATGGACCGACGAATGCCAAGCTGGATCCGCAGCAAATTCGCGCGATCGCAAACTCTTATTTACCGAAAACCTATTCAGCAGTAGTAGCTGTAAAGCCGTGCAAGTCACTATCGTCCTTAGTTCGCCCCGATCGGGTAGCAGTTGGTTGTCGCGTGTCGTTCGCTGCATTCCCGATCACTGTGTCTTCACCCACAATACGTTTACAACTCAGTTTTTGTATCTCTTGTATCCGTTTCGGTCGGCGAATGCCTGGGGTGACGACGGCATTTGTCGTCGCAAATTGACTGATACTCTCATTGACCCGCTGCGTATACGCAGCATGCGATCCCATATCGCGAAGAAGGCCGCCGGCAAGCCGGTGATCCTACTTTCGCCAACCCTGTCAAATTATTCGCCATTGATTTCGCGAGTGTTTCCGGACGCACGATACGTGCATTTTCAGCGAAACCCTCTAGACACGATCGCTTCGATGAAAAAGTTTCTCGCCAAGAATGATTGTGGCGGTTTCCTGGATCGATACAGAGAGCATTTCTACGGTGGACGAATATACGCCACGCGATCGGGACTGGTGCATGTCGGCCACAAGTTTCGCTGGCGCAATTTGATCCACCCGGGGTATTTGGGAGTTCGCCCGACGGGATTTCAGTCCGCAACGAAGCTGAGTCTGGTTCAGTTTCTAAGTTGGTACTATTCGGCCAACCAACGTGACATCGTGACGGCTCTGGCTCAGGTTCCAGAGTCACGGCAGATCGACATGCACTACGAGCAACTGGTCGGCGACTACGACAATTCAATGGCACGGTTGTTGGACTTCATCATTGGCCCCCACCGAGATTTCGAGACTCCATTGTCGCATGACGGCGTCAAACAAGGCACGATCGGCAGACGAAAGCAAACTTACAGTGCCGAGGAGCTTAAGGCGATTCGAAACTTCATCATCGATCACGCACCCGAGAAAGTTCTGAAACCGTATGGATTAGACCGTGAAGGTTCGAAGGCTGACGATTCACTTGTGGGATCTGGAATATGAGTCAGGCTGGATCGACTGAGACAATCGAATCGGTTCAACAATTTGGGCTAGGGTGCGGCAATCGCGATCTACCGGTCTGGGACTTCGTGTACGTCAGGCGAGCAACCAGCGGGTAAGCGTATGGGCAAGGCCGACAAAATCTATGCTCGATTACCAGTCTTAGGTCAACACGCTGCGGTCAGCGCGTTTGGTCTGTATTGGAAATGGGTTCGTTTCGGACCGGGATTCAGTTCATTGGTCGATGAGTATTCCAGCCGAGATCGCTACGATCAACAACAGTGGGCGGACTGGCAGCAGAATCGACTTGGAGAGTTCCTTGCCGGTGCGCTCAAATCGCCTTATTACGCAGAGGCCTTTAGCGAATCACAAAAGAGGGCTGCCGCTGAGGGGCGTTTATCCGAACTTCCGTTGCTTGAGAAACAGCTAATACGCGATAATCCCCAACGGTTCTTGCGGAAGGACATCACCCCAAGATTTCGGCTGCTCACCAAAACCAGTGGCTCGACTGGCACGCCGATAGAAAACCACTGGAGTTGGCACGAAGTTCGCGAACAGCGCGCCGTCCGCGAAGTGAGATCTGCCGGATGGGCGGGTGTTTCATTCAAGGAACCGCGTGCGACATTCTCGGGCCGTTTTGTGGAACCGAATCCCGATAGTCGTGGGCCGTTCCACCGCTACAACTGTTTCGAACGCCAAGTCTATTTTTCGGCATTCCATTTACGCCCGGATACGGCGAAGCAATACGGCGCTGCCCTGCATCGGCATCAAACGCGGTGGCTGACCGGTTACGCTGTGTCGTTCTACCTGTTGGCTGAGCTTATCTTGGATCAGAATTTGAAGGTACCGGACTCGCTGAAAGCCGTAGTGACGACCAGCGAAAAGGTGACACCCGAGATGCGGAACGTGATGGAACAAGCTTTTGGCTGTCGCGTGTTCGAGGAATATAGCACTGTCGAGAACTGTCTGTTTGCCAGTCAGTGTGAGCAAGGATCTTTGCATGTCAGCCCCGATGTGTCGGTTGTTGAAATCCTTCGTCCGGACGGATCGCCGTGTAAGCCAGATGAACCGGGTGAGGTCGTCACAACTTGTTTGATGAGAAACTACCAACCGTTCATCCGATATCGCGTCGGTGATGTCGCGGCCTGGTCGTCACAGAGCTGCAAATGCGGGCGGGCAATGCCCGTGTTGAAAGAGGTAGTCGGTCGTCTGGAGGACGTTTTGGTTGGCCCTGACGGACGACGCATGGTCCGTTTTCACGGCGTGTTTGTCGACCAACCGAACGTACGCGAGGGACAAGTGATTCAGGAAACCCTGTCGCGCATTCGAGTCAAAGTTGTCCCGACAAATAGTTTTGATGATGCTGATGTCCGTGACATTCAGAATCGCGTCCAGCAGCGGATGGGCCAGGTGGACGTCGTCGTTGAAACCGTCGAAGAAATTCCTCGCACCAAAGCGGGTAAGTTCAAGGCCGTCATCAATTTGGTATTGGATGAAACCGGGCAGTCCACGGGAGCAACACAACGTGTCGCTCACTGAACAGCTGACATCCGGAGAACGGACGTCCGCAACCGCGGACTCCTCACGTCCGCGAATCTGCATTCTGACTCAGTACTTTCCGCCCGAAATGGGCGCACCCCAAGCAAGATTGTCTGAACTTGGCGAGCGTTTGATCGATCTTGGATGGGACGTCGAAGCACTGACCGCGTTGCCAAATTACCCGACCGGCAAAATCTTTGATGACTACGATCCCAAGCAACCGGCCGTCGACGACCACGGTCGCATCCGCTGCATCCGTGTTCCGCTGTATACGGCCAAGCAAGGGTTCCTGAAGCGGCTGCGCTGTTACTTCTCATTCGTAAGAGGCGCTAAGAAATTTGGACCACAGTTGTGTCGGCAACCCGACTTGTTGTTCGTTGAATCGCCTCCACTATTTATCGGCTACGCTGCAAGGTACCTGTCGCGTCGTTGGGGTTGCCCGTACGTATTTAACGTTAGCGATTTGTGGCCCGTATCGGCAATTCGAATGGGAGTCGTCATTGCTGTGCTGGCAACGAGCATGGCCGAGCGTTTGGAACTGAGATCTTAGGGCGAAGCTGGCGGGGTGACAGGACTGTCG
>JABDKS010000015.1 GCA_013002105.1 Pirellulaceae bacterium
GTGCAGCAATTTCGGCCGTCGGTGTAGGCTCCGGCGGTGTTGCGTGCTCCGACGGTGTTGCGGGCTCCGACGGTGTTGCGGGCTCAGGCGGTTCAGACGCTTCGGGCGACCGGTGCGAATCATCCGCAGGGGCGCTCGCCGACGGCGGATCATCCAAGATGGCTTGCAGCTTTTTCTCCATCCGCTGGATCGGTGCGGATCTTAGCGACTCGCCCGCAGCCAAACGGTGGGCGACATCTCCGATCGCATCGGATGTTTCCAGGACACGCGAAACAACGTCCGTGCTCAGGGGCATCGAGCCGTTTTGCAAACTGGTTAACAAGTCCTCCAGCCGGTGACAGACGCGTTGCACGACGTCCAACTGGACTGCACCGGCGGCACCCTTGAGTGTGTGCGCGGCTCGAAAAAGCGACTTGTACAACTCCGCTTTTTCAGCGTCGTCTTGCGTACTTTCCAACGTCAAAATCTGGCTCGATAGCGTCTGCACGTGATCTTGCAGTTCTTGCAACAAAATCGGAAACAATTCTTCTGGAATCGCTGACACTTGCTGATCTGTCTCGTCGTCCTGATCATCATCGCCCTGGTCGTCATCGACTGGCTCGTCTGTGTCGGCTTCTGCCGACTGGTTGCCCGCAACCGACTCGGCGTCAAAATCGTATCCCGCATGGTCTTGGTCGCTGTCCTGGTTGCTGGACCCGTTGTCATACTTCGTTTCTGTCTCGCTTTGCTGGTCGATGACATGCTGAGCGTGTTCTTCGAGTTGAGGCAGCAAATCCAAAAGTGTCGAACCCTCTAAATCTTCGTCCGCACGTAACTTGCGTCCCATATCCTCGATCCCGTCGACCGCACGAAGCACGGTGGAGGTCAACGATTCGGACATCGACGACTGACTATCGCGGTAGAAACCAAAGATTTCTTCGAGTGCATGACAGGCGGCGCGAATCGGTTCTACATTGACGATCGCCGACGCGCCCTTGAGCGTGTGGGCGACACGGAAGATCGTCGTCCAGGATTGACTCAATTCTTTGCGACTGGGATTCTTTTCCATCGCAAGCAGCTCGGTCCCGATCCTGCCGACGTGTTCGTGCAGTTCGTCCAAGTATGTCGACATCAACTTTTGTGCCAGCTGTTGATCGTCCATCGTCGTTGAATTAAATCTCCGTCAAGGATGCGAGTTCGTTGCTGAGTCCATTCAGATTCTGAGCCGCTTGTTCGATCTGCTTGATTGCTTCGAGACTTTGCCGCGAAACCAGATCGATATTACGAATTCCGTCGTTCAGTTGCCCAACTCCGGCGGCCTGTTGATTAGCGGACGCAAAAATCTGAGTCGCCATGTGCGTTGATTGTGCCAGCGTGGCGGCGAGCGTGTTGATTGTATCACCGGCCTGGGACGTTACTTTGCTGGCATCGCTGACCGTGCGCGTGCCGTGTTCGGTCGACAGGACGGCCGCGTTGGTTGCCTGTTGGATCTCGCTCAAGATCGATCGCACCTGTGCCGTGGCCTTTTTGGATTCCTCGGCCAGCGCCTTGACTTCGGCCGCGACGACGGCGAACCCCTTGCCGTGCTCACCGGCTCGCGATGCTTCGACCGACGCGTTGAGTGCCAGCACGTTGGTTTGTTCGGCAATGTCGTTGACGGTCGCGGTGATCTCGCCGATGGCTTGTGCCCGTTCGGCCAACGACAGCATATTTTCGGCGATCGATTCGACTTGATGTTTGACATCGTCCATCGCGGCGACGGAGTTTTCGATGGCGCGAAGCCCGTCGGTTCCAACTTCGTCGGTGTGCCGGGCCGCCTGTGCAACTTCACCCGCTCGTTCGGCGGCCTGAGATGCCGATTGCGATATTTCTTCTGCCGTCGCAACCACTTGCGAAACGGTCGCAGCTTGTTGCTGGGCACCCGCCGCTTGCTCGCTCGTGGTAGCCAGAATCTGTTGGCTGGCCGTGGCTAGGCGTTGCACCGCGTCACGAATCGCCGCAAACAACTTCTGTCGCTCCGATTCATTACGCTTACGTGTCGTGATGTCTTGGAGAGTCGCAATGAAAAGTTCTTCGCCAGCGTAGTTCATCGCGGACACACGCAGCGCAATCGGCACGTCCGTGCCATCACGATGCTGCCCGTTGACTTCCGACTCCGGCCCCAACAGTCGTACTTCGCCTGGTGCAAGTGTGCGGGTGTCGACGTCGTCGCTATCGTCGCAAAGTGCTTGACAGATCAAGGCCGCCGATTGCCCAATCAGTTCGTCCTTGCTGTACCCGAACATGGTTGCTGTAGCAGCGTTGACCGACAAAATCTCGCCGTCGCGATCGAGCGTCAAGATCGCATCCGCTGCGGAATCGATGATTGCATTGGTTCGCGACTCACGGTCCTTGGATTCAGCGATGTGTTGTCGCATTCCCAAGGTCATCGCGCGAAAGGACGCGTTCAATTGATTCACTTCACCCGCACCATGAATCTCGGGAATTTCCGCATCAAGCTGGCCGCTCGCGATGATATCGGACACATGCGTTAGTTCGGCCAGCGAAGCCGTCAGGCGTCCGGCAAAGAAGTAACCCGTCACGACGGTGCCAAGTAGTACCAGCAATCCCATCCATAAATAGTTGTTGCGCAAATCCGCAACGGTGGCGAGCGCCGAACTGGCCGTCTCGCTAACGGTCACCACCCAAAAACGAGAAGAGTCATTCTGGTCGTAATAAATGCGTCGGTATGTCCCGAGCATCGACTGGCCGTCGACGGGACGATCGGATCCAGAAATGTACATCGATGCGCTGTCCGCGCCGATCGTGGCACCCTCTTTGTTTGTCGCCAACAATCGCTCGGCGCGTACCGGGCGAAGAACGTCATACCGATCATCGCTGAACGGTGTTGCGTCGCTACTCTGGCTGGCATAGATAAACGCCATCGAATCGTCGATGACCTCCACGATCTGACCGTCAAGGGAGTCTACCGTCGAATGCGACTGCATGACGTTTTTAAACGCCAGTTCGCTATCGAGGGTGATCACAAACACGCCGCGAAATTCCGGCAACTGGGCGCCGGCACGTTCACTGAAGAAAGGTGTGCAGAAATGTATCTCAGCACTGCTCCCGGCTTCGTGGTTCAAAGGCGATACGTGAACGCGTCCGACAGGTAACTTGCTGGCTGCTAAAAAGTACGCTTCGGTCGCCACCGAGGGTAAATTGACCGTTTCCAATTGAAACCGATCATTCAATGCAACCACTTGCATGACACCCCGACCGTCTTTGTCAAAAACGCTGCACCGCAGGCGTTCGTCGTATGACTGCATCTCGGTCTCGATGATCTGCGCCAGTCGGTTGATCCATATCTCGACGTCCGAACCAACCTGGACGGGATCTTCGCCCGGATTCTCTTCGTTATCCCAACACCGGATCATTCCAGGAATCGGCGGGAACCCAGGGATGGAAATGCAATCCGCCCGCGTTTGCTTGAGCATGCTGTCCAGCTTGCCGACCGATTCGTTCGTCTGAGCCATCATCTTCTGGAGCGTCATTTGCGTGACGATTTGACTGCTGCGACGGAACGCAAGTGAGCCCATGATGATCAACGAAGTCAGAATGGCGATTCCTACCAAAATAGAAATCTGCCATCGCAACGATAATTTTCGCAAGCGATCGGTTAAACCCATCCAATTTCCTTCATCTCTCGTCCAGCTGAATCATCAAGTTGTTCAATCACGGCACGCTTCACACACTCCTGCATTCTCCATCACGCCGCCCGAGCGACTGCGTATCCTGCGCTGGCGCTCCGGCGACATTGGGCGACCACGCCAACGGTCTCGCTTTGTCACTCGGTTTGGTCCACACACAACGCTTCACATTTCAAAAGCTCTTCCCCACTGAGTACCAATAATCCGTCGTCGGTGCATCCGACCATCAGATCACGATTGCTGCCGCCGACTCCACCGGGGTCCAATAATTGATCGCGTCGCAACAGCAACACGTGGTCGATGCTGTCGATCTTAATGGCAAAGTCGGGCTTTTCGTGTCCGAGCACCAACAGTTGTTTGCTTGCCTCAGGGTCACTCGCGACCCCCAGGAAAACCCCCAAATCGACCACAGCGGTGACTTCGCCACGAAGGTTCGTCACACCTACAAAGTACTTCTCGGTTTGTGGGATCGGCGTAATTTCACTCGGCCGCATCAGTTCGACAACCCATTCGGTCGCGATCGCATACGCTTCGGTGCCAATTCGAAACCGAACGACTTCGACGACCTGGCTGGTATCGAGAGGTTGTTCGGGAACGTGCGCCAACTGGGCGGCGCGTTGTTGCAAAATATGATTGCACTGATCGGCTGTCAGATTCTCTGCATCCGAGAGCGATCGGCGAGACTGGTCCAACCGACGCTTGGCGTTTTCCCAGTCAAATCGATTGGATGGCTGGTCGTCGGATGAGATCATGATTGAATCAATCGGAAGAACGGATTTTTTTCATCTGCGACTCCGCCGCAGCCGCGACTGAGGCAGCCGTTTCATTGCGTGACAGTGGAAGTCTGAAGTGGGAAGCCTGTTGTGAACAAAGTTCTCGAACGTTGAGAAAATGCCGATAGGCTGATTCTGATTGTCCTCGCTGCAGCTGGATAGAGCCAAACAGAAAATGCGCCATTGCCACAGAACGGTCCAAAAAAAGGGCCTTTTGGGCCGCCTGGAACGCCTCGTCCAATTTCCCCGCCTTGACCAGCAGCTCGGCGTGCAAGAAATGCAGCTCGTTGGATAGCGGGTGACGAACCACGGTCGATGCACACGTTTCCAACGCTTCGTCGGCATTCTTGCGGGCTCGCGCCCGGACATTGATCGCACAAGCCTCGGCGTTGTGCATCATTTCTTCGGTCAACCGGATGGCTAATTCTGAATCGCGTGACTCCAACGCAACATGGGCTGACGACAACCAATGCGGCGTTGGTTTGTACTGTGAATCTCCATCGGTACGTCCCGCTCTCGCGGTCGCGACTGACGGACTTGCCGCGGCGGCTTTGCTGGCCGCGGCGTCCGAAGGTGACAATTTTGACGACGCTGAGACTTTCGCTGGTGGAGACGATTTTGACGATGGTGACGCCGCGGATGGGTGCATGGGCTGAGCCGTCGATGGCGACAGGTCGACCGGTTTGCTTGGGGACGTGATGCGATTCTGATTGCCTTCGTTGCGTTGATCGTGAACCACGCCCGCCCGCGGACGCTCGCCGCCAGGTGCGGATACCAACGGCCGTTGATAAAACGTCCCGTGATCGGTCATGACCGTCGAGAAACCTGCACCAACTCGCAACGACGGATCGCCCGACGCGGTAATCAGCCAACCTCCGGGAGCCAGGCAACGAAACAACCGCTCCGAGATTTCGTCGACAGTCGTGCGGTCAAAATAGATCAACACGTTGCGGCACAGGATCAAGTCGAGATTCGCTAATCCGGTTCGTTCGTCCGGATAAGATGTCGATGCCAAATTTAAGACTCTGAATCGAACACTCTTACCGACGAAGTCATCTAATTGAATGTCGTCTTCTTTGCCACTGATGTAACTTTTCAGTTGCGTCATCGCGCCACCGCGAAATGACCAGTCGCGATACTTAGCATGCCTGGCTTTGGCGATCGCTTTGGGTGAAATATCCGTCGCCAAAACTGTCACTTGCTGTGACATCTGGTGACAAACGATCGCCAGTGAATAGGCCTCCTCGCCAGAGGCACAAGCAGCGGACCAAGCACGCAGCGTCGCGTCCTCGCCTCGGCGCTGACGGAACTCCGGAATTAACTGTGTTTTGATAAACTCGAACTGTTTTGGTTCGCGAAAGAAGTAGGTCTCGCCGATCGTGATTTCGTCGACCAGGGCGTTGTAGACCGTCAAATCCTTTTCGATCGCGTCCAAGAATGCATTTGCCGTGGGCAGCTTGTATTGATTCATCAGCCGATGGATCGTCGCAGCAACGGCCTTGTGTTGGTCGATGCGAAACGTGATTCCGGTTCGGCGTTGAACCGATTCAAGAATATCTTGCAGTTCGCGATCGTCCAAAGTTTGTCCCCCCTGACTAACTCAACTCGGTCGCACTGCTGGATGAAGCGATTGACCTGAGACTCACTAAGGCTTCGTCCGAAAATATCTTTGCCGGATTGATCACTTGCACGATCCCCAAGTGGGTCTTGGCCACCAACTCCACAAATCGCGAACTTTCCACATCGGTATCCGCCGTGGCCGCGTCGCGATCAAGCTTCAGCAAATCCAGCGCTCGGTCAACGTGCAACGCCAGCGAGCTTCCGCCCGCGTCAACGACGATAAAATGATCGGTGTGACGAACGTCACCGTCGCCCAAGTCCAACAGTCGCCGTGTGCTCAGCACCGGGACGACCTGTCCTCGCAAATTTACCATCCCAATGACCACAGTGGGAGCTTGGGGAACCGGGGTCAAGGCAACCGCTCGGACCACCTCCCGTACGCTCTGCGCATCGACGCCGAAGTAACGTTGGTCGCATTCGAAGATTAAGACTTCCATCTTCTCGATCGATTCCACCGCGTCGCGTTATGAGCCGCTGCCCAAATAGGACCCGGACGGTTGAGGGCGTGACTATTCTACACCAATCACCTCGGCTGCGTGCTCCACCTGAGCGACACGCCAAAACAATCCACGCCGGAACAATCCACGCCACAACCGTGCCGCGATTGTTTTGTCACAGCTTGAATTCGAGGGTTGTGGATCTTGTTCAAGATCCTCTGAGTCGGGGTTCTTTCACAAGATCCACTACGGCCAGCCCTCGTTCGTAGACGCTTGAGAGTGCAAACGGGTCGTCCACAGTGTGATTGACGATGACCGACCCGGGGAAAACGTGCATCGCCTCTTGCCCGTGCGAAGTCAAAATAGCGTACGATGACATCGGATTTACAGTACGTCATCTATTTCGATACATCTTGCCAATGACTGCTTTACGAGTTTTGGTTGCTGACGATGACCCCGTTTCCAGACGGCTGCTGGACAGTTATCTGCAAAAATGGGAATACGATGTCGTCGTTGCGGAAAACGGCACCGAAGCCTGGGAGTTGTTCCAAAAGGAAGAATTTCCGATGGTCATCTGTGATTGGATGATGCCCGGTATCGATGGACCTGACCTGATCAGACGTATTCGCGCCAGAACAAAATCTGGATACGTCTACACCGTATTGCTAACGGCCAAATCCAAAAAAGGAGATTTGGTCACCGGGATGGAGTCGGGCGCGGACGATTTTGTCAGCAAACCGTTTGACCATGACGAACTTCACGTCCGGCTGCGTGCCGGCGAACGCATCATCAAACTCCAACGGTCGCTGCGTGAGGCCGAAGAAGAATTGGGGAAACTGCGTGGCTAGTAGCATTCAAAATGCCGATCCGCATGACACGCGAGAGAAGGCGCTTCGTACCAATCTTGATTCACAACGCTACGGAACCTTTGCAGAAATTGGCGCCGGTCAGGAAGTCGTGCGATGGTTCTTTCGTGTCGGCGGCGCAGCCGGCACGATCGCAAAAAGCATCTCGGCCTACGACATGGCCGTCAGCGACGCGTTCTACGGAACCTGCGAACGCTATGTTTGTCGACCGAGATTGCAAAGTATGCTCGATTACGAGTATCAGCAGACTCTGCACGAATTAACCGCAACACGTGGCGATACCACCGCGTTCTTTACGTTCGCCGACACGGTTTCGGCACGCAACTACAAAGGAACCAACGAGTGTCATGGATGGATGGGCGTCAAGCTGCAAGCCTTTCCAAAGGATGAGCCCAGCCAAGTTATCATCCACGTCCGCATGTTGGACGGCGAGAACGCACAACAACAAGAGGCACTGGGGGTCGTCGGCGTAAATTTGGTTTATGCGGCGTGCTATCTGCAACACGACCCGGTTCGTTTCGTCGAATCGCTTTTGGATAACTTGAGCGTCGATCGCATCGAGATCGATATGATCGAATTTTCCGGCTTGGCGTTTCGTCAAATCGACAACCGGGTAATGAGCATGCGACTGGTGCAATTGGGCCTCAGCAACGCGGCAATGTTTTCCGCCGATGGTTCCGTGCTGCAACCATCAGAAGTTTTGTACAAGAAACCGATTCTGGTGGAGCGGGGCAGTTTTCGACCGGTGACGAAGGTCAATACGGACATGCTGCGATGCGCGCATAAAAAGTTTGCCGCAGAATTGGACGTTGATCCCAGCGAGATCGTTCAATTGACCGAAATCACGATGAAAAATCTGCTGGCCGAAGGCGATATCGACTATCCCGATTTCTTGGCAAGGATCGATCTGCTGGCTGCCGAAGGCATGATGGTCATGATCTCTGACTACTTTGAGTATTATCGCCTGGCAGCCTACCTGACTCGCTACAGCAAGAACCGGATCGGAATCACAATGGGCGCCGCCAGTCTGCGAGAACTGTTCAACGAGAAGTATTACACCGAACTGCAAGGCGGAATCTTGGAATCGTTCGGGCGACTGTTCAAGAATGACCTGAAACTGTTCATCTATCCCTATCAAGATCCCGACTCGGGCGACTTCATGGCCGTCCAGAATTTAGAAGTCGCCCCGAACTTGCGCAAGTTGTATGAGTACCTGGTCGAACGTGGCTGTATCGATCAGATCAGTGATTTTGACGAATCGTGCCTGAACATTTTCTCGCGAGACGTTTTGAAGAAAATCGAATCGGGTGACGACTCTTGGGAGTCCATGGTCTCAACACAAGTCGCCGGCTTGATT
This sequence comes from Pirellulaceae bacterium, assembly GCA_013002105.1. The sequence continues at coordinate 8,722 of JABDKS010000015.1, forward strand.
AAAGAGCGACGCTTTTTTGGTTACAACGCCAGCAAGTGATTGCTCAAGCCGCGAACCGGAGCGACGGATCTTCTGCAACGATGGTGCTGTCCAGCCACATGCTGTTGCGTAAAAATTCATACGGGCCCCGATTCCGAAGACCCCATCGATGCCTAATAAAGACTCCGCGCCTGTTCGGCCGTGATCTTGGCCGCGACGTAGGTATCACCGCCGACGTTTCGGCACCGCTTTAAATCGATGTTGATACGACCGATCAGTGGCAAATCGGGTTCGACGCTCAGCATTTTGCAGCTGAACAAATAACAATCGTCGGTCTTTGCGGTCAACCAATGGACGTTGTCACGATAGTCACTGATGCTGGACCAAGTGCCGGCACCGGCGGCGCGTTGGTGAACACTGCTACGAACGACCAATTCGTTATCGCGGTCATCCAGCCGATCGAATAGACGGACTTCGAACTGACCGGACAGACAAAGAAAGGCACTGACCATGTTGGAGTGCCCATGCGGGGGTACGCTATGACCTTTGCGAACATGTGCGACCTTGGTGATCAAGGTTTGACGCGGCGCCGGACGCACGGTCGATATGGTGGCAACAGGCGGATCGAGCCGAATGCTCTGAAAGAACTCGGGCCGGTCGATGGGCATCTTGTCCAAGATCGACGATCGCAACTGATCAAAGTTCAGATGGTCTTTGAATTCCGCCAGTGGCGTTGTGGCATACAGACGGTCCATCAGCTGTTGCCATTGCAGCGGGCTTGCGCGGCCCTGACGTAGCAAGCGCGCGTTGGATTCTAACTGCCCGATCCAATCCGTCAGCGCGATGCTGCCGACATTCGCAGTATCAGTACAGTAAGCAGCGCGGGCAAACGCGTACCCGAGGGCGGACATGCCGAGCGTCTGAATAGTTGTCCTTCTGGAAAAACGATTCGCACCCATGGGATCCCTTTCTGGACAGAGAATTGGCCCGTAAGAGAATCACCCCCAAGCAATCTCTTGCGACGGCGTACAGAGCATTATCGCATGCCAGGCATACTCTGTGTCAAATTTGTGTGAGCAAACCCAACTTTCCCCTCTTCGTAAAACGATGTCATACGACGCAGGAGGGAGATCCACCAACACGCATTCCACTTCAAACGACGAGCAAGCCGACTGCGCAACATTCGCGTCGATTGGCGTGATTCGCGGGCAGAACAGCAGCGAAGGACGGCCCGCGAATAGCGCGAATAACCGCCAATACAGATCGCACGCCGCTGCGCGGCAGATCGAGTATGTCGTCGGCGCGGCTGCGCCACGATCATTGCTCCCAAGGAATTTCAGCTCGAAGAAGAAGGAACGTGTCGCGAAGAAGCGACCACGCAGCCGCCTACCTATGCCGCATAACCGAAGATTTTTTCGACGCCGGTTCTCATCGAAGCGGAGAACTTCACACACCGATCATTGTACCAATAGAACGCACGTGCCAACGATCGTAGCCGCAACCTTGCGTAACAACGATGATATGCCACTGACGCGGGAGAACGACCAACTTGCATTCCATCCCAAACAACGAACAAGCCGACCGCGCAACATTCGCGTCGATTGGCGTGATTCGCGGGCAAAACAGCAGCGAAGGACGGCCCGCGAATAACGCGAATGAACGCCAATGCAGATCGAAGAAGAAAAAGGTGTCAAAGAAGAAAAAGGTGAAGAAGAAAAAGGTGTCAAAGAAGAAAAAGGTGAAGAAGAAAAAGGTGTCAAAGAAGAAAAAGGTGTCAGGACTCTTTTCTCGCCCTCGCCGACAGGCAACGGACATCATGACAGGTTCTTGCCCATTATTGGGATCTCCATTGAAGTGTGATCCGACTTCCCGACGATCGAATTGTGAATCACCATCGCGTTTCTGGGCAAAGTCGATAAACGGTCCAAGCCTGGAGGATCCTCACCTAAAAGAGTCCTGATACCTTTTTCGTCTCAACTAAAAGAGTCCTGACACCTTTTTCGTCTGCGCGGGAGAACGACCGACACGCATTCCATCCCAAACAACGTGCAAGCCGACCGCGCAACATTCGCGTCGATTGGCGTGATTCGCGGGCAGAACAGCAGCGAAGGACGGCCCGCGAATTGCGCGAATAACCGCCAATACAGATCGGACGCCGCTACGCGACAGATCGAGCATGTCGCCGGCGCGGCTGCGCTACGATCATTACTCCCAAGGAATTTCGGCTCGAAGAAAAGAAACGTGTTGCGGAGGAGCGACCACGCAACCGCCTAGCTGTTGTCCGTCGATAGAAGTCAATCGTCATCGTCGTCGTGATCGCGGTGGTCGTGTCTTGGCCGTTTGTCCTTCTTGGGCATCTCGACGGTGATAATTGGGTCCCGGTCGCGGCGGTCAACGACTTCCAGGTCGCCCGGTAGTGACAGGTCCTCAATCGTCAGCGTCCCGCCATCGGCGATTTCGTCGGCCTCCAATCGCAATTCTTCGGGAAATGAATCCTCCGAACCGGCAACGCGGACGCGTTTGATGTGCTGATTGGACTTTCTCGGTCTCGTGACAGCATCGGTGAACACAATTTTGATCGGAAGTTCCCGCTGAATCATCTTCGTAACCCTGATGTAGAAACGTGTAACAAGTCGCCATTATTACCTCTCAAGAGCGCTGGAGGCGACGGGGTAAGGATCGTAATGGTTACCAAACCACAACGGCGAAGCGGAGTTTGACATGTTTGATTTCATCTGGCACGCCCAAGGTACGTCCATGGGAGGGACCAAAGACGATTCGATCACTGCGACTTGGTGTACAATTCCACCAACGAGACATTGCGCACCACCAATCCGTTGGCTGTAGGTCGCAGTGGCGACCATTTGTGTCGGTTTCTCGTGACGGCGCCGCAATCCATGTCGGAGGCCGATGCGGATACGAGTAGCTGAACGTGGCGTACAACAATCGATTCTGGCTTCACCCGTGCTGGCTGCTGATCATTGCCCTGATGACTATTACGGATCAAACGAAAGCTTGCGGGCCGCCTTGCAACGAGATCAGAACACGTGGCGAATGATTCATCGCGAAGCCACCGAGAACCGACGCGACGTCCGCGTGCAACGCGGCACTCTTGTCCGGCGATTTCCTGATGTTCGCGTTCGCGTCGACCGAGACAATGCCGCGTTGACAGTCGCCGGTGGCCTTGGGTTCGTTCCGGTCACGTTCACGGGCCTGTCGTCTCATGCGGGATATCGATTGCAAGTTGATGGTCAGGTGATCGATCAAAGTTTGCACGGAAACGATTTCTGGCAAACCGACTTTAGCGTGCAATCACGGCAGTGGAGTCACACCTACAATCTCCCATTAGGCGACCAGCTACCGCATGCGATTCAGTTCGGTCGTCGATGACCGAGCAAGGCGAAGTGTCTCGACGGTACACGTCTAGCGTGTTTAATTGGACGTAGGCTTGTGAACTGTTTGCGGACATCCGGCTCTCCCAAACGGCTCGGTCGATCGACAGATCGCGCCCGAGGGAACCGGCAATTTAATCGACAAATACTGAGCTTTCATTGCGGCGCAAAACCGAGACAAGATCGATACAATGGATCCGACAGACACCATTCGACGCGATCTGACTCGACCGCCTCGAACCGCGCCCGCTAATCAGCGCTGCCAATCAACGCCGCTAGAGCATTTTTACTTAATACGTGGGATCGATCGTCGGCCAGGACCTGTCCTGGCACAGCTGCGCGAGGACAGGTCCTGGCCGACGAGAGAACTAAAATTGCTTTGATTAAACTTACTAATCAACTCTGCCAACGGAGCAAACCGTCGAATGAAACGACCTCGTATAAAAATTCTGTTGCTACCCGCACTGTTGGTCGCGCTATCGTTGACCCTATGCACACGGGCGATTGCTGAGCGACCGAACATTGTTTTTATCTTCGCGGACGATTGGGGGTGGGGTGACCTGAGTTGTCATGGTCATCCTTATGTGAAGACACCCAACATCGACCGATTGGCCGCCGAGGGAACCGATTTCCATCGCTTCACCGTTGCCAGCGGAGTCTGTTCGCCCAGTCGGACGGCAGTGATGACGGGGCAATTTCCGGCTCGGTACAACATTGATGGTCACTTCGCCTGGGTACCCAGCAATGCAAGACGAAACATGCCCGATTGGCTCAGTCCGAACGCACCACTGTTACCACGAATATTGCAGTCGGCTGGGTACGCCACCGCTCATTTTGGAAAATGGCATCTATCCAACAACATGATTCCCGATTCTCCCCTGCCAAGCGAGTACGGGTACGACCAGTACGGCGCGTTCAACTGTGCCGGTGAACAAATGCCTGTTCACGAGGACGCGAGAAACGCCATCTCCTTCATCGAGAAAAGTCACCGCGATCAGAAACCGTTTTTTATCAACCTGTGGCTGCATGAACCGCATACTCCGTTTCACACCGTTCCCAAATACCGTTGGCGGTTCCGTGACTTGGAGGAGCCCGACAATATCTACGCCTCCGTTTTGTCACATGCGGATGATCGTATTGGTGAAGTTTTGGGGACTTTGGATCGTCTTGAGTTGACCGAAGAGACGTTGGTCATTTTCAGTTCGGACAACGGACCGGCGCGCGCCGCGCGTCCGACCGAACTGGAGTTGATGCATGACACAGCAACCGGCGCGGGGTACGGCATCGGCGCAGCAAAAGGCATCACGGGAGGACGCAAGGGCTACAAAGGCGCGCTATTCGAGGGTGGCATAGGTGTGCCATTTATCGCACGCTGGCCTGGCAAGATCGCCGCTGGAGAAGTGGATGACCGATCGTTGATTTCCGCAGTCGATTTGTTACCCACGTTTTGCGAATTGGCAGACGCTAAGTTTCCCGCGGATTACCGACCGGATGGCATCAGCCAAGTTTCCGTCCTGATGGGTCAACCCACTACGGTGCGAGAGAAGCCGCTGTTTTGGAAGATGAGTTCCGCTTGGCCGATTCAAGAATCCAAGCCGTATCACTGGGTGTCCTGGGCCGTAGTCGACCAGCAATGGAAACTGATTGCGAACAAAGATCTCAGTCACTTTGAACTGTACGACATCGCCGCAGATCCATTCGAGAAGTTCGACCGGCAGGAAACGCATAGTGAAGTCGCGAGCGAACTGATTGCGAAACTCAAACGCTGGAAAGAGACGCTTCCGACGAAGCCGACCGGTGATGTCTTTTCGGACAAGCGAACGCATTGATTTTGACGTAGCGGTGAGTCGTCGTCCTTGCTCAGTTGCTCAACTTGCGAATGGGCCCGACACGCCATCCGGGATACTTCGTCGTGGCAATTTTCTGTGCGACCAGACTGTTTCGTGCAGGGACGACCACCGACCTGGCGTATCCATATCGATTGTTCGGATAAAGAGTGACCTCCCAGATATCGGTGATGCCTGAAGCGGTTGCCAACAAGCCGAGTTCCATCATCTTTAGTCGACGTTGTGCGGCAGTTTGCTTGGAACGTGTCTTTGCATAGCTGTCTAGCATCAAGCGTTCGCGACGATCCGTTTCGTCGCGATCCTCGTCCGCGACGGTCTCTTCCTGAGCCGCACGCCAGCGTTGCAAGTAAGGAGCAACCACGCTTGCATCCTCTGGAGCCAGCAATGTGATCGGCACGGTGATCGCACCTTCTTCCTCCAGCTTTAACTGAATTCCTTCGACCACATACTCAAATGGGCCGCCACCACCATCGGCCAAGTGTTTCTCCAGGTCATCGATAGATTTGATCGTCTCTTCATCGACCGCAGCGACGACGTCCGGAAGAACCTTTCGGTAGGCGGCCGGTAAACGGTCGAACCGAAAGCCGTTCACAAAAAGTTTTCCACGTTCACGGACAACCACCATCGTTTGCCGGCCAAATCCGATCAAACGCCCTTGGATCTCTGATCCATCGCTCAGGTTCCAACTGGAAATATCGGCTATAGCCTTGTCAGTCGTATCGTCGCCGGCCTCTTTTTGCCCAAGCAAGTCATCAAGGTATTTTTGGTTCTCTGCGGACAGTTGTTCGCGCTGCAGCACCACCAGTTCGCCGCTCTTTTGTTCCAGAACCACTTGGTCGTCATCAGCCGTAACAAATTTCGCTTGCAAGCTGTAGTTTCCATCGGGATTCTGCCAACTGCGAAACTCCTTTGCGTCACCGGGTTCCGCACACAGGATGTTGCCGAGCAAGAAGATTGTCAGGACTGATTGGGCACAGCGCATCGCTGGCCTCCTTGATAATTGGGATTGATAATTCGGAGGTGCACGATGGAACCTCTGTGCCCCAAGGTTGCAAACGACATACCAACTGGAGTTTGAATTGCGGCGATCACATGGTTTCGCGCTGCAGTGGGCGAAACTGGAAGAAGATCGACCAGAGTGGTCGGATGTTGAACCGCCCGGGGAGTGACCACCGTCGACGTCAACGGAGATCCTGTTGCGTCGCGAAATCTGGTTCGGTAGCGTTAGTTTCATTAGCCAATGGGTGATAGCCCAGTGGCAAGTACTCTACTTTCCTGGTGGGAAGTCGTGCGGCTTTCGGGTTCATCGAAATAGCTGGATTGATTTAGCTCAGGCCTCACACTCCCTTACAGCAACACCATCGCAAATGAAACCTACAACGGTGAAGCCGTTGAACAATCCCGCCCAGGGCAACGCCCTGGGCTGAGATGTGTCGCCCTTTCAGGCCTAGCTGCGTTGCTGCTCGATACAAAGATCCGCTAGCGCGTTGCCCGCGAGGACAACAAAGGAAGACATTGTCAGCAATGAAGTAGATAACCGCACGA
>JABDKS010000072.1 GCA_013002105.1 Pirellulaceae bacterium
ATACCCAATGCGAATAGAAACCAAAGCGGCGACGGTTGCCCAGGTTTCGGCACTGTGAAATAGAGCGCGAGATAGCATGCAAAGAAAGCCAGCCGCGGCACGACCTGTTCAATGATCGAAACGGCACGCAGCACCGGTTTTCCCTCACACGGCACCGTATCGGATGGTTCGTAAGGATTCAGGATCTCGGTGCCTCTCGCAATGGTTGCCAGTCACACTTGACGCCGTTCCGACGATAACTGAACGAGACCGTATTTCGAATCATGTCACTTGGCTGCGTGCAAGTCGGTCTGCCATTTTCAACATCGATGGGATTCGATGAGCCCCGGCCATCGATTCTATGTGCTTTGCGGCAGATTCGTAGTCCATTCCGATGGACGTAACGAACAAGGGTCGATCGCTGTTTCCGCGAAAAAGTTCCACCGCGTGTGTGCTGAGGCGAAAACGGTTCTTTGCAACGCCGATGACAACGGATCCAACCGGCAGCAACCTATGCAGGTAGGCGCCGAGTCCAGGTGAACGTTCCGCGGACAAATGACAGTAGGCATCAATGACAAAGTACTGGATCGGATGATGGATCCGAGCAACGAGTACTTGCAGTGGTTTCAACTCACGCTGGTAGAAACTCCCTGGGCGATAATCGCCGAATTCCGTTTCAGAGTGAGACACTTGGTCGGCCGCCGTGGAATCGTCCCATTGCCTCAGCACGACCGCGGCCGCCCAGGCTGTGTCATCACCATAGTGGACATCAAAACATGCAATCATTTTTCACGAGCGTCGGGCGATTGCACTTCGAAGAATCCGTTGGGCGACATGACGTCAAATCCATTCCTACGATCACCCTTCACGTAAACGGTGACTCGATCGCCCTGAGACGGGATGTTCCAGTGTCCGTAGTGATCGGGTTGAGGTTTGCCCGTTCCAACCCAGCGTTTTCGCCAAAATCGCACGTACGCTCGATATCCCGCTTCGATCTCAACACCCTTTTTGACATCCCGGACATCAATTTCGGCGATACCGTATGTATGCTCGAAATTCGCAGAGGTCTGTTTGACCTTCGTATAAACTTGAACGACCTCGCCGTTGAAAGCGTGTGAGCAAGTTTCCGCGAGCTTGGACTCTGGCACTTTCGGAATCTCCGCGACGCACTGCAGTGCCGAAAAGGCCACCAAGCTCACGACGCCGATAAGTTTCAAGCTGTTCATCATCTCCGTCACATGCTCAATGGGGTAATAAACGGGTGAATGTTGCGAGGTTTTTTGCGATCGACACAGTCGAGCCTATACTCGCTGCTGTCGAATCAGCGACGTCGGACTACCAATTGGCCCTTGCCGATTGGCAATACAACCGATGCGAGTTGATCATCGTCACCCACGTACCTTTGTAAGTCAACAAGTTCGGATGCATGAGAAACGGCGTTGTCGACGACGAGCGTTCCAAACGAAATGGTTCGAAGCAAATCAAATGCCCAGTCCCTGTAGGCACCGCGGTCACAATCAAGAAAAACGAAATCGTAATGTGCGTCGGGAGACCGAGCGAGAAATTCACCGCAATCGCCGGTTCTCAAAGATACCGAGTCACGCAATCCAGTCGCGCGAAGGTTCTCATCGGCGGCTTTCGACTTTTTCGCACTGATTTCAACGGATTCGAAATCTGCGGCAATTCGGTCGGCTGCCCTGGCAATCCAGATCGTTGAATACCCATTGGATGTACCAAGTTCGAGGATCCGTTTCGGCTCTGCGTCGGTAATCATCAGATCGAGAAACGCACCGGTTGACGGCGTGATGTTCAGCCTCATATCGGATCGCATCGGCGCCGCGTTATCATTCACCTGGCCCTCCGCGTGCAACCGCTCCAGGAACGCGTCAATGCTGCTTTTGTGCGACATGAAAGATTGAGGCTCCGATTAACCGCCGCCGGCACTTCAGCATTCTCGACGATCTGCGGGCGACCGCCAAAGAAAAAAGGTGTAAACAGCAGCACGAATAGTTTTTTATCATTGAGCCGTTACGTCGTAGATCGTAGGAACATTACGAGCGTCCACAATGCGATTGGGACGTTTTGCGTCGCCACCGCGGATAATTGTCGTCCTCAACAGCTCGCACTGCGCTCCCATTCTCCGATTTGGAACACGCAGCCGACCCAAAGGTAATACCTGCGCCCCATGGGTTCGCGTCTCGAATTGCCAGTGGTTGTATCGTGAATGGTCGTTGTGAATCCGGTGACCAGAACGAACGGGAAAACCGCACGAGGAGGATCGGTTCGCAAACTCATGTAAAGTTCGCCATATTTCGTGCGCTCGGCCTGATTGGCCGCCGCCACTCCGTCACGCCACGTCGCGATCCAGGACGCAAGAAAGACGCACATCAGTGTGACGGTTAACATCAACGTTCGAATCGAGAATCGAATGCTGAGCCGTCGACCCGGGAGAGTTGCTGATGAGTTCATCACTTTCCGAAACCTTTTCCGATCACATCCTGAATGCTGATGCTGGTGCTGGTGCTGGTGCTACAAAGATCCACCGATTGAAAAGTGGAACCATACACCAAGGGTGATCAGGACCAGACCGCTGATACAAGCCACGAAGAAAGATACAACGACGATCGCGATCCAACGGGAGACGGCGTCGTCCAAGTTCGGGAACAGCCCTCGATTTGAGTAAAGGATCGCGCCAAAGAACAGAGGA
>JABDKS010000073.1 GCA_013002105.1 Pirellulaceae bacterium
CAGTTACCCGCATGCCACCGAGACGATCAGCCAAGGCGGTAGCAGACCTTTGCATTTGATTCAGCATTGGAGTGTTTAGACAGGAGGAGGGCGGCGAGCGAAGATCCGGCGGCAGCTTGCAATTTAGATTCGAATCAGCCGGTGGCTACTTCGATTACGATCAACACAGCCACCAGAACAACGGCCATCGCGATGCTGATGGCCATTCGGCTACCCGGCAACCAGTCTGCCAATGTGAGCTTGCCACGATCACCAACCGGATCGATGTTGCGACTAATCCAACCGGACGCCTCGGCGAATAGATACGAACCCGCGACCATTCCAAAGATCATTGACAACGCATCATAATTTCCCTGTCCCAGTGCTGCCGCCCCCGTCCCAGGACAATACGCGGACAGCGCAAATCCCGCACCGAAGATCAGGCCGCCAATCGCATTGGACGCAAGCCGTGTGGGTTTCAGTTGCAACTGAACCCAACCCCGCGAATGCATCCAGTGGATCCCCAGCGTGCCGACGATGACTGCGGACAGCATGACTTGCACCACGGTGAAGTCCTCTAACAGAAGCTGTCCGATGAGAATATGAAACTTCGCGACGCCCCCTTTTTGCAATAAAAATCCAAATAGAACGCCAAACAGCAGGCCCAAACTGAGCGACTTGGGCGATGCCAAATCCGGTGTCGTCGGCGCGTTCGTCTTACCATCGGCATCATCGCGGTGGTCTTCAGAGTGCTGCTCGGGATTCTCCACTAGCGTTGACATGATGGATCTCTATGAACTGAAGGGGGGTTTCTAATCCGAAAGTAACTCAAGCGAACATCAACATTGCAACAATGATGCCACCGATGAAAAAACAACCGGCCGCAATCCAAGATCCGATCGACATCTGTAACGTGCCGCTGATACCGTGGCCGCTGGTACATCCGCCCGCCATGCGAGCACCAAACGCCATGCAAATCCCGCCGGCAAAGGCAACCGCGATCCGCAAAACGCCGCTGGATTCTCCAAATCGGTCTTTCCACATTTCCGGCAACAACTGTCCCGTCAGTTCACCACCGGTCCAAGCCGCCACGAACGCGCCGAGCACAACACCCAAAACCAACATCACCTCCCAACCGATTTTTGGCGGATTGTCGCTAAAGTACTTCAGCCGGGCGGTGTGCTTGGGTGCGACCTGCTGACCGATCATGCCACCGACACGGGCATACGCTGTCGACGCGCCCAATGCTTTGTTGGAGACATAGAACGTCAGCATCGAAAGAACGCCGATCAGCGCTCCGACCAGGTAGGGCGACCATGCCGCCGTCCCGTATGACTCAATCGCCGCGACAGAGTCCGCCGCCGAGGCTGTCGACGCCAATATGACAAGCGTGCCCAATGCGAGTGCTGTACGTTTCATTTTTTCTAACCGTGGTGAATGATGGTTACGATGCCTTGGCAACCGGATAGTTAGCCGCCATCCATGCTTTCCAGCTACCCGGTACCGTGGCAATCTTTTCAAAGCCGCGTGACTGCATCAAGCTGGCCGCGATGCTGGCTCGATAGCCACTTGCACAGTACGTGGCATACCGTTTGGTTTTGTCCAACCCGTCGATTCGGTGTTTCATATCGGCGATAAAATAATGCTCCGCACCGGGGATGTGTCCCGATTCGAATTCCTGCGGTGACCGCACGTCCAGGATGTGCAAACGCGTATTACCGCTTTGGTGTTCATGCAACTCCTGTACCGTCAATTGCGGCAATGTCTGCATCGGCAGCCCCGCCGTTTCCCAAGCTGTCATCCCACCGGCCAAGTAACCAGCAAAGCGACTGTGTCCGGTGCGAACAATGAGCCTCTGAACCGACTCGACATCGCAGTCGTCATCCACGATCAGCAGCAAACGACGATCGAGATCGAATAATTGACCGACCCAAGCCGACATTTCGGGTCGATCGGCAATGCTGATAGCGCCGTGGATATGCCCACCACCAAACGCCAAAATGGATCGCGCGTCGATGATGGCCACGCCAGGCTCGCGTGACGCCTTTCTAAACTGAGTCGGCGGTAGCGCGGCGATTTGTGGTAAGCGGTGCATGATCTCTGGGCCAGCACCATTGACCTTCTTGAGCAGTGGGTAGTGGTCAGGCGCTGGAGGTGCTTCGTCGACAACGAAGTCACGAAACTGCTGAAAATCCGGAAACCGCAAAAACTTGTTCTTTCGCCGCTCGTATCCGATCGAACTGACCAGTCGGTCGCCGATATCAGCACCACATGCCGACCCGGCACCGTGTCCGGGATGGATAATGACATGATCGTCCAGTTGCAAATAGTAGTCATACAGCGTGTGGTAAAGCTGCTCAGTCAATTCTTCGGTCTGACCGTCGCCCAGCAGGTCGGGACGCCCGGCCGATCCAACAAAGAGCGAATCACCAGTAAAGACGCCCCAAGGTTGGTCTGGCGATTCCGATTCCGCGACTTCGTAGGAGATGTGTTCGGGGGTGTGTCCAGGCGTATGGCGGGCAGTCAACACGAAGGAACCGAAATCAAACGTGTCTCCGTCTTGAACTTTGACCGCATCAAATTGATAGTCCGCCTGCTCGCCGCTGACGTACAACTTCGCACCGCTCAAATGATCAATCAGTGAACAGCTGCCACTGACAAAGTCGGCATGAATATGCGTCTCCATCACATGCGTAATCGACAGCCCGTGCTCTCGCGCTTTCTGCAGGTAGATGTCCGAGTCTGTACGCGGGTCGATTACCGCTGCGTGACCTGTCTCGGTATCGCCGACCAGATAGGAAAGCTGTGCGATTCCGTCGGTGAAAATTGTCTCTAAAACAAACACAATGAATCTCCTTCAAGGGGGGTTATGGCTGCGGTTAACTGGGGATCTGTAATTGGCTGGGGATCAACGCGGCACGCCTCCAAACTGTCCATCCAACTCAGGAACGCCTGTGATCGGAAAACCCGCTTCGCATAGGTGCATGCACCCTGCGAAGCGGGTGATCTGGTGGCGTCGTCGGTTTCGGCGAATCGCAAGCAACAATGGAGGAAAGGACCGCCCCACCGTGCTACTTTTCCGTTTCGACCTGACACGTTCACCACCAAGGCTGGCGTCGACTTCGCAATCACGACCTTGATCGCGACGCTCTACTGGGTAGAGGTGGTCAAGTTCACGAGCAAAATTGCGATTCGCAAAGTCGGGCCAGTGGTAATCATCAATCCCTTCAGCATCCATGTTCCGCTAAGTGAAAACGTCCAGGATCGGAACGCCATCAACTAAACCATTGGCATCCACATGGCGTCGCAATGCTCCTATCACAATGCGCCTTGTGGACAGCGAATAGTTCGACGCTGACGTCCTAGTTGAACAGCGTTACTTTGGAATCAGGACACTGTGTTTTCCCGTCCCGATAGCCGCACGGCGATCGCCGCGGTTCCTTTCAAAGACAACCGCGACTACGCCAATCGGCTAATGAAAAGTGACGCTGTCAAGCTAAGATCTCACTAGCGAGCCGGTGGACATCAACAGTCACACGAACCTGCGAAGTCATCGACTTGGCGTTCCGCTTCGTCTTTTGCCAAACCGTAACGTTCCTGCACCTGTCCCACGAGCTCTTCGCGCTTACCGTCGATCTTGTCCAAATCATCGTTCGTCAGGTCGCCCCAACGTTGCTGGACTTGACCCTTGACTTGCTTCCATTTTCCTTCGATTCGATCCCAGTTCATTTTTATGTCTCCTTGTGATGGGCAACAATGCAATTGAATGCCTCACGGTACGTTCAACATCAGCACGTTCAACAACAGCGCCAAATTTCATTCTTGCGTTGTGCGACTGCGCACTGTTTTTAATGAGGTGAAGGAATGCGAATCCCGTGCCCGAAAACGGCGACCATGTCGTTGCCGACGCATTGAATCATGATCAGCGTCTTTGGCTCAGTGATTTTTACGGCGGATCGCGATGATCCGCACGTTGCGCCATCGACGGAGAAAAAACACTGAACTGGACGCAATTCGGTCAAACTGTCCAATTGAACGCCACTTGGGCGATGGTTATGGTCCAATCGCTCGTGACTGAGACAATAGAACGCCTCTCCGCGACATTGGATCCGCTGGTACGAAAATCGCTTATCCCTGGCAACCGATCAAAAGGTCAGTGCGATGCAAACCGCCGACCAATGGTTGTTTCCATCTTTCTGTTTTCCCACACAACACCTTGTCAGGTCCCCGTAGTGCGTGCCTTCCTGTGCCAATGCGGCAACCGAATCTTCTTCCATGATGTTCGCTGTCTTCAGTGCGACGCGACGGTGGGTCGCTGTGACAGTTGCCACCAAGTTTGTTCATTGACGCAGAACGACGATCAGACGTTTCAATGTGGAAATTCTGCCTGCGGATCGAAACTCCAACGCTGTACCAACTGCGTGAATCACGGTGTCTGCAATGGAACGGTTGCCGCGGGTGACTCGGGATTTTGCGAGTACTGCCGACTGAACCAAGTCGTGCCCAATCTGAGTCAACCCGAGAACAAGGAAGCGTGGCGACTACTGGAGTTCGCCAAACATCGTGTGCTGTTCATCGTGCAGACGATCGGCTTCCCACTGAATTGGCAACAACCGCCGCTGCAGTTCGCGTTCTTGTCAGGAACACCCAACAACACCGTGACGATGGGCCACTCCGATGGATTGATCACAATCGCGTTGCGGGAAACCGATGCGGTTCAACGCGAGAAATCTCGTATTGAGTTTGATGAGCCCCAACGAACTTTGGTCAGACACTTTCGTCACGAACTGGGACATTACTACTGGGACGTCTTGGTCAAGCCCCAACGTTTGAGCGAATTCCGAACGATCTTTGGTGACGAATCCGCAGTCAATTACGAGGCGGCAAAAGAAAAGTATTATGGCAAAGGTCCCGCAGCTAATTGGCGTACAAACTGGGTTTCTCAATACGCCTCGATGCATCCGTGGGAGGACTTCGCCGAAACCTTCAACGCGTATCTGGATATGGTGGCCGTGCTGGACACCGCGCGCAGTTTTTCGGTCGCAGACACCGGTGGCGACTTTGATTCGATGATCAAAAACTACTGCGAGATTGGAATCCTGGCGAACGAGTGGAATCGGGATCGCGGATTGATTGACTTGGTGCCGGAAATCTTCTCCCCAGTGATCACCAACAAGCTACGGTTTATTTTTGACCTCGCACACGCACAGTCCTCCCCGGCCTAATCTGCCAATCTCTGATTTGTAAGGTCGAACCCTTTCATCGCTGACGAACCAGGATGCAATTTGGAATTGCCCACGAAAAGTTGACAGTGGATTGGCAGATGTCAGACTTCTCTGACAGGAGAACCCATTCATGGACACACGTCGAACATTCAGCCGAGAGTTTAAGCTCGCTGCAGTCAAAAAAGTCATCGAGCACGGATTGTCGTACGCTCAGGTCGCCAAGGACCTGGGAGTTCGCGACAGCATGATCCGAAAATGGAAAAAGGGCTTTGACCAGGACGGCACACTGCAGGCCGCCGTCACTAGCAGCAATTCCGTCGAAGATGAACTCAAACGGCTCCGAGAAGAGAATCGGCAACTCAGGATGGAGCGTGACATTTTAAAAAAAGCGACGGCCTTTTTCGCCAAAGAAAACGGCTGAGGCTGCAGTTCATCCAGAGGCATCGTGATCTGTGGCCGATCGCGGTGCTGTGTCGGGTTCTCGACGTCACACGAGCTGCTTATTACCGGTTCGCCGGTCGAAGTATCTCCGCGTCGGAAACGAAACAGGAAGAAATCACGCGTCTGATCAAACAGATTCGATCGGAAAAACACCACGACGCCTACGGAAGTCCAAGAATGCATCGCGAGTTGGTTCGCCGAGGAATCAAATGTTGCCGAAACACCGTTGCCAAATGCATGCGTCGAGCGGGAATCCGAGCAAATCGCCGAACCAAGTTCCGCATTTCAACGACCGATTCCAATCACGACCAGCCAGTCGCAGCGAACTTACTCAACCAGGATTTCTCCACCGAAACCATCAACCAGGTCTGGCTGACGGACATCACTTACATTGCTACCAAAGAAGGTTTCACTTACTTGTGCGCGATCGTCGACCTGCATTCGCGGAAGATCGTCGGCTGGAGCACAAGCCGAACTATCGACTCCGAGTTGGTACTCGCGGCCATGAATCAAGCCATTGCACTACGAGATCCGAAAGCCGGTTTGATCGTCCACAGCGACCGTGGCAGTCAATACGCCAGCGAAGCATTCAGGCATCGACTTGCCAAGCATGGCATCATTCAAAGCATGAGCCGGCGAGGCAACTGCTACGACAACGCGCCCATGGAATCGTTCTTCAAAAGCTACAAGACCGAAGAAGTCAACGACGAACTGTACGCCACACACGAGCAGGCTACTCGGGGTGCGTCGGACTACATCGAACGCTTTTACAATCCTCGCCGTTTGCACTCGTCACTGAATTACCAAAGTCCAATTGACTTCGAACAAGCCATCGCGAAACCATTACTCGTCGGTGAGTCCTGATCCACAGGGCTCGCCATTTACCTTCCCGTTAAGATCGGTCCACTGTCAACTTTTAGTGGGCAATTCCAATTGCTTCAGAGTCTCTAGTGTTCTGTCAGTTTTCTCGTAGGCCACGACCAGTCCTGGCGCAGCTGTGCCAGGACAGGTCCTGGCCTACGATTGATCCCACGTATTGCGTAAAAATGCTCTCGCCGCACTCTACACGATCACGGTGGAAGACCGACCACGGTTGACGACTGACCACGGCGACGTTCCGCCGGAATCAATCACGAAGCAACGTTGCAAGCAAAACAAGTTAGGCTGGTTTCGCGGCGACCCGACTGTCACATGACTGCAATGGAAAACCGGCTGATTGCTTGGGGCGTGTTTCCACCAACTCACCGCGTCGAATCGGAACCTCCTTGGGGGCATCGATACCCACAGTGACGCGATTGGGACCACTCTTGCAGATGGTGATCGTAATGTTGTTGTCGATGACGAGTTGTTCGCCAGGTTTGCGAGTAAGTACCAGCATGTTTGTCCCTCCAAAGTTGGACGCAGAGTTGTGAATCGTTCGATTCCCGAACTCTGCAAAAAAAATGCCAATTGCTTAATGCTGCAAAAACGCATGAATACAGCGAGCTTGCGTAATTTGCGAAGATTGCGATTGGATCTTTTCCGGTCAGTTAGGCGGTAAAGAACTCAAACGCGTCTACTCCACGACGTGGCTGTGCCAAGTCGTCGTCGTGCCAAATCGTGGCTGTGCCAAATCGTCATCCTGCCAAATCATCGTCCTGCCTAGTCGTGCTCGGGGTCTGCAGTTTGACTGCCGCAACTACTTATTGAATTGTGTGAAATGCGACCGCGAGATGGGATTCAATGGGGGAGGCACTTAGTTGGTCGTCCGAAATTGGGCGAGGCAAAAAATGGATCGAATGCGTAGCCGTCGTGCGCCGTCGGCCCATTGGCTGCGAAAAGAGACTTCGAGCCGTATGAGCGCTACCTGTCCCCTGATCGTGGTAGCGACGGTCTTCCCGATTCGCGACGGGGCAGCCTGCCCCCGCGGGGCGTGGAGCCACGGTGGCCGGCCCAAGAAACGGCCCAAAACACCGTAAAACCGGCTGTTTCAGACGATGGCACGTGTTGTGCTTTACAGCATCGGCGACCCGACATGCAGTTCTGACGAGATGTCCCCGTGGCGTATGTACGTTCCGAACCGAAGCGATTTCCAAGCACACGAAATTCAGCGGTTGCCAGTTAGCGGACGTTGTAAATGGTCCACGCGATCGACGTGGGTTGCGGCAAGGACAACTCTTTGTAGTCGCGGGTTTTGACTCTTAGTCGGTCGTCGAGCATCGACAAAAACAATCAACAAAGCGTCATTGAACTTTTTTAACCAGAGAGATACCCAAACATGAAATCACCAAACAAAAAGTGGATTGCAAACAGCGTGGTAGCAACCACCGTTGCACTGGCCGTCACGATCGGGGCGTGGGCTGTCGCCGACCAATCCAAACCGGCGCCGCTGGCAAACTTGTCGCCTCAACAAAAACAAGCGATTGAATCGGCAAACCATTTGTCCGAGGCGTTTCGCGCGGTCGCTAGCGAATTACTACCGTCGGTCGTGGCAATCGAAAATCGACCCACCGTCGCATTGACATCCGATAGTCGCGCACACCCGTCCAATGACGATGTCGGCGAAAACCCATTCAAGGGCACCCCGTTTGAAGACATGTTTCGCGATCACAATTTCCGCACACCGCGCGGAATGCAACCGGGCGACCGATCGCCGGGTCGTCGTGTGCCTGCGCCCCACGGTGGTATCGGATCAGGCGTCATTATCGACGCAGCGGGAATCATCTTGACGAACAATCATGTCGTTGCCGGTGGCGGCGAAGTAACGGTGCGGACGCACGATGG
Source organism: Pirellulaceae bacterium (assembly GCA_013002105.1). The sequence goes on from JABDKS010000073.1 coordinate 8,409, forward strand.
CCGTGAGTTTGTGGCGACGAACGTTTGGACCGATCCGAAGACCGATATCGCCGTGGTCAAAATTGACGGAGCGAGCGATCTGGTCGCGGCAACATTGGGAAATAGCGATGATGTCGCCATCGGCGACTGGGTGATCGCATTGGGACAACCCTTTGGCCTGGAGAGTACCGTCACCGCCGGCATCATTAGTGCCAAACACCGCGGTATCGGGATCACCGCTCGTGAGAATTTTTTGCAAACCGATGCTGCCATCAATCCGGGCAACAGCGGCGGACCGCTCGTCAACTTGCGCGGCGAGGTCGTGGGCATTAATACCGCCATCCATTCGAGGAGCGGGGGCAATGTTGGAATTGGTTTTGCCATTCCATCGAACCTGGCCCGTTGGGTGGGCGATCAGTTAGTCGGCACGGGAAGTGTTCGCCGCGCCTATTTGGGTGTTGGGATCCAACCTGTCACGCAAGACTTGGCAAAAGAACTCTCGGTCAAGCCGCGCGGCGGCGTGGTGGTGACGGATGTTTATCCCAATACGCCGGCGAACAAGGCGGGCCTGCAAAGCGGCGATGTGATCGTTCGATTCGGCGAAAAGGAAATCACATCTCCGCAGGCATTGCAGTTGGCGGTCGAACGTTCACCCATCGGCAAAGTGCTAATGATTGACGTCGTTCGCGACGGAAAATCGCTGCAATTGAAATACGAGGGCGCACTGCAAACGCCCGATTTCGCAACCAAAATGGACGGTGATATTGCACCATCGACCAAGCAACTCGATCACTTGGGTTTGGAAATCGCTCCAATCGATGGCGACGTCGCGAAACAACTGGGAATCGACGACGTCCAGGGCGTGGTCATCACGGCTGTAGCCAAAAACAGTTCGGCCGCCAAAGCTGGTTTATCGACGGGAATGGTTATCACCGAAGTCGACCGCGTGAAGATCAGCAGCGTCGATGAATTCGACACGGCCATCAAGAGGCATCAATCAAAATCGCAAGATAACGGGCTTCTACTGTTGGTTCGCTCCAGCCAGGGCTCGCGGTTTGTGGTGGTGAAACCGTAAATCAAAGACCTGTGTCGCAGGAATGCGGCGGATCTACAATACGGTCGGTTCCCGAGGACATACTATCCTGCGGTGCCGACCGTTTCTCTTTGATCTGACAACCAAACGGGAATGTGTTATCGAAACCTGGTGGTTCACTAACTGATCAATTTACCCTATCGAGGCGATTGTCTACGATGCGACTCGCTGCGAAACTCGTCCTCTTGTTCTTGGTCGCTTTGTTGCTGATCGTGGGAATTTTTTCGTATCTCACGATTCAGCAGAACCGTCAATTGGCCATCGCCGAGCATGAGAAACGCGCGTCGGATATCGCCGCAACCCTGCAACCGTCCATCCAACGAGCCATCGCGGAAAATAAGGCGGCCGAAATCCAACAGTTGATGTCCCAGTCGGCGCAGTTGATCAGCCAGACTCGTATTCGGTGGGTGGAATTTGACAGTGCTCAAGGCAATCGGCCATCGGTGCCACGCGAGCTGATCGTTACGCGCCGCGTGACTACGATCTGTCAACCAGATCCAACGGGTCGCGAGTTCTTGTACACCTACGTCCCGGTCGAAGTCGGTCCCGACAGTGACCGCCACGCCGGCATCGAAATCGCCTCCCCCAACGATGATGCAAATGATCGCATCCAACGATCGTTGGTTTCATCCCTGGTCGCACTGTTTTGCGTCGCTACGCTTTCAGGTTTGGTCATCCTGGTCGGTGGATTCCTGATGGTGGGTAAACCATTGAATCAGCTTATTGAAAAGGTTCACGACGTGGGGCACGGAGATTTTGGCCAGCCCGTTCAAGTTCATTCCAACGATGAGTTGGGCAGGCTGGGTATCGCGATCAATGAAATGTGCGACCAACTGAGTCAACAACGTTCCAAGTTGCAGGCAGAATCAGCGACTCGCCTGGCCACACTGGAGCAACTTCGTCACGCCGAACGACTCCACACCGTAGGACGGCTGGCCGCGGGAGTTGCTCACGAAATTGGAACGCCACTGAGCGTCGTCAGTGGTCGTGCCGAACTGATCGCGAGCGGACAACTTTCTGACGACGAGTCCAAAGAGAGCGCGCGGACGATTCAGGCGGAAGCGAATCGGATCAGCACCATCGTCCGTCAACTGCTGGACTTTGGGCGTCAAAGCACACCCGATCGATCGCCACAAAACATCACTGAATTGATTCAATCGACCGTAAATTTGATGAAACCACTATTGATTAAGCAGACGACAAAACTGAACGCCCAACTGCCATCGCAAGCGATCCTGTGCAATGTTGACGCCGGTCAAATCCAACAGGTGATCACTAATTTGATCTTAAATGCTGCGCAATCGACGGACGAGGACGGACAAGTCACGATTACTGCCAGCCAAGTGGACGCTACCCGCCCCGAGGATTCCGCTGACGTTGCCCAGAAATATTGTCAGGTGCAAATTCAAGACAACGGTGCGGGAATATCGGATGAAGATTTGCAACGGATCTTTGAGCCGTTCTTTACGACCAAGGATGTTGGCCAGGGAACCGGCCTCGGGCTCTCGATCTCGCACGGCATCGTCCAAGAACATGGCGGCTGGATCGACGTTCAAAGTGAACGAGGTAGCGGTAGCAACTTTTCTATCTATCTGCCAATGGTGCAGGAAAACGACCTGGAGAATGTATGAGTGACGAATCGGTCCTAATCGTCGATGATGACAAAGCGATGTGCGAAATGCTGGACAAGGCCATCGGTATGCGTGGCTATCAGACCCAGTGGTGCCAATCCGCCAACGCGGCAATGGAACTTCTGCGCGAGAGCGAATTTGATGTGGTACTGACGGATGTCAAAATGCCGGGCACCACCGGATTGCAACTGTGTCAGCAAATTCAGGAATTTCGGCCGGATATTCCGGTCGTTGTGATGACCGCCTTTGGGACCTTAGAAAACGCTGTCGCGGCGATGCGTAGCGGTGCTTATGACTTCATCACCAAACCGATCGAATTGGAGATGCTTGCGCTGACCATTGCTCGGGCAACGGAACGACGACGTCTGGGCAAACAGATTCATTTACTTAAGCAACAGACTCAGGGTATTAACCACTTTGACAATCTGTTGGGTGAAAGCGAACCGATGCAGCGGCTTTACGACCAACTCGGTCGTGTCGCCCCGTCCGAAGCGTCCATTTTGATTACTGGCGAAAGCGGCACGGGCAAGGAACTTGTCGCTCGTTCCATCCACAAGCTGAGCCCACGCGGCAATCATCCGTTCGTTGCGGTCAATTGTGCCGCGCTGTCCGAATCGCTACTCGAAAGCGAATTGTTTGGACATGTTCGCGGTGCCTTTACCGATGCTCGCAGCGAACGGCGCGGGCTGTTTCTCGAGGCCGAGGGTGGCACCCTGCTGCTGGACGAAATGGGTGACATGCCAATGGCGATGCAGGTCAAGCTGTTGCGAGCGCTGGAGGAAAATCGACTGCGACCGGTCGGGAGTGATCGTGAGGTGGCCTTTGACGTACGAGTGATGGCAGCAACGCACCGTGACTTGGAATCGGCGGTCGACGAAGGCCGCTTTCGACAGGATCTTTTCTATCGGATCAATGTTATTCAGCTTCATCTACCGCCCTTGCGTGCACGCGGAGCGGACATCTTGATCTTGGCCAAGCACTACATCGAATTGTTTGCATCCAAATCGCAAAAGCGTATCGAAGGGATCGCCGATCCGGCGGCCGAAAAACTGCTGGCCTACAACTGGCCTGGTAATGTTCGCGAACTGCGCAATGTGATCGAGCGAGCCGTCGCGCTGACACGCTATGACACGATCACCTTGGAGGATCTGCCCGAAAAAATCCGTGATCACCGTGGCGGCACGGTATTCATTGGAGGCGATGATCCAACGGAATTGGTGCCGATGGAGGAGATCGAACGGCGATACATCGAACACGTCTTGCATGCCGTGGATGATAACCGCACGCAGGCCGCCAAGATTCTTGGACTCGATCGCAAAACGCTCTATCGAAAGTTGAAAGAGAACCCCAGCTGATTGCAATTCGCTCAGCTTTGAATTGCCGCTGTCGAAACGTCCGTTGAATCACGTAACTTTGGCGGCGGCACACTCTGATCGGCGTATTGCACACTCGCTCCGACGCGCTCGCCGCCGTCTGCCATCGCCTCAAGACCACGAACGGTTGAATCGTTGGTCAGTTCCACATCATCGCCCAGCAAAATTGCAATCGGCCGCGTGGCGCGAAAGTGCGAACAGACTAAACGGACGACAATCATCATCGGGACAGCGACGATTACACCCGGCAGACCCCACAGCAATCCCCAGGAGGCACAAGCCAGCAACACCATCACCGGCCCCAATTTCAGGGTTTTTCCTAAAACCGCTGGCGTGACAAAGTTGGCTTCGATCGAAGTAAGCGTAAGGTACAGGCACGTAATCGTGATCGGCCACCATAGATGGTCGAATTCGAGTGCTGACGCAACGAAAATCACGATCGCACCTATCAACGCACCGACGAAAGGAATGAAGTTCAGTATCATCGCCATGACGCCCCATAACAACGGTGTCGGCATCCCACACATCCAAGTCATCAAACCCACGGCACACCCGAGACCGAAATTGATCATCGTTATCTGTGCCAAGTACGACCCGACCATGTCTTGAATCTCCAACACGATCGAATACGCCTTTTTTCGATCGCTAAGCGTGGGCAGTGCACGCATCAGTCGGCGGAGTAAGTCATCGTCGCTTGCCAGCAGAAAAAAGCTGGTGATCCCGACCGCGAACAGAAATGCTAAGAGTTGACCCGTTCCGTTGAACAGCACTTCTTTATCGACAATCGTCGGCGCCGCAACTTCGACCTTCAGTGGCGCATTAATATCGTCCGAATCGGTCAGTTGCTCTAAATGTTCTTCGGCTGTATCAAAGACTTCCAAAGGTCGTTTGAGCGTCGCCAGCTTAGGACCAATCGTAGATAGACTTTGAGGCACTTTTTCGGCCCAGTACTGAGCCGGCTGAGCGATTAGCGTCGCGATCGCCAGCGTAATTCCGCCAAACAACAGTGTCACGGCCCCCGCTGCGACCCAAGCGGGCAGCCCTGTCCGCGTCATTCGGCGTACCACAGGCCGCATTGTCAGATAAGCCAGCATCGCCATTGTCAACGGCACAAACAAACTTGCCGCAAAGTACAACATGTGGATCACCAACAACGACGTCACAATCCAAACCGCGACAGTCAATTGACTGGGCCCTTTTGCCACAGATTCGTCAGGTTCTTCGTTGGGCATGATTTGATCGATGGAGTCGGTGGTTAAAGTGATCGACGTCGATACGTTGGAATTTGGTCTAGTTTTCGAGATCCGTGTCTCGCAGCGCTGGCTGAAAATGGATCTCATCATCGGACATCTGCAATGGTTTGGATGTCGTGTCTGCGTTGAATTGACCGACCACCGCTGTGATGTTGTCGGAACCGCCGGCGGCGTTTGCACGTTCGATCAGCTCGCCCACAACAGCTTGACTGTTGATACCTGATGAGAGTACTGCTGCGATTTGGTCATCGTCCACCATTCCCGTCACACCATCAGTACACAAAAGCACGACATCCTGCGGTTCAAGCAGCACACGAGTGACTTCGGGACGCACGGTCTTATCGCCGCCACCGACGCAATTCCAAAGCACATGCTGCCATCGTGACGACTCTGCCTCTTGCGGCGTCAATGCACCGTCATCCACCAGTTGTTGTGCCAATGTGTGATCGGTCGTGACTTGCTTTAGCTCGCCATCACGATGCAGGTAGCAACGACTGTCGCCCGCGTGAACCACATACATCTTTGGCCAAACGATGTAGGCCATGGTAAAGGTTGTCCCGAGTCCTTTTAACTCGCCCTTGCTACTACCGAGAATGGTCTTTTGAATTGACTGCAAGCAATCTGATAATTCGTCCTCGAATTCTTCCTCATGATCGGGCGACAGCTTGAGGAACCAGTGCATCATGTCCAGGACGTAGCGAACACCCGACTCGATCGCAGTCGAACTGGCTAGTTCTCCGCCTGCGTGACCGCCCATGCCGTCAGCTACAACCATTAATTGCCCAGTCGTATTACCACACAACCGATCGCATTGATCGTGAGAGACATTGGTCGCTTCGATCGACATCAATCGCTTGAGATTACCGATCAAAAAGTGATCCTGGTTGACGCTTCGCTTTTTGCCGACGTCCGATCCACCCGCCAAGTCAGCAAGATCACTCGAGCAGTCGTCATTGCGATTTGCGAACCCTTGTGTCGCGGAACTCATACGAAAATACCTTTCAAAGTTTGATTTGGTCGCCTTTCAACCCAATCGCTCGCTCATCAACCAGTCGGATTGCAGACATCCCAACGCCCGTTTTTCTAGTCAATTTCGACCAGCTCGGTCGAAACGGTCGGCCGCAACGGTCGGCCACCGGGCGCTGCCTGACTGCACGACGCAAAGGGCGTACCACGACATAAGTAACTAATGAGAACCGGCTACCAGTGCACCTGAGTCGGTAGACGCATCGCCGATAGGCGGTCAGCAACCAAAGAAGTACGCGATGCGGCTGGGATTGCTTTGGGAGAGCGGATCGGCCAACGCGGTCGATTCGCGACTAGTGCCGTATTACGAATGTTCTTGGACGAGCCAGTAAAAGGGGGCAGAGCCGGAAAAGGGGTCAGGAATCAATAGCCAAATAGCCCCAAGGGTGTTTCGCACGATTGATTCCTGGCCCCTCTTCCTCGCACGAAACAGACCACGTCCTTTCTAAAAATGCACTGGCAACATCAGTCGAACGGAAAATAAAAAAGTCGCCACCGCCAAGGGCGAAGCGACTTTTTCGTTTGGTCTGAGATGGACTGTCTCTAGCCCGCGATTCGCTCGCGACGAGTCGAATAGACGATCGCTATCAGCACAACGGCACCCAAAATTGATCCAATCCAGCCGCTTGCTTGCAGCATATCGCCGCCGAAAAGCAGATAGCCGGCGAAACCTCCGATAAAGGAACCGACGATTCCGAGCAACATCGTTCGTAACAATCCCATTGACTGACGACCGGGGTAAAGCGCTCGTGCAATCGCACCAACGATCAATCCAAACAACATCCATCCAATGATTGGAATCAACATGCTTATCTCTCCTTCAAGAGTGTTTTGCTTATCTCGCGAAGCCCTAGTGGGCGTGAACGATGATCCATGAAACGCAAAGAACGTTCCCAAAACACGTGTTCGAGCGAATTCCCAGAAACTTATGACCGGAAATGGGCAGCTTCGGCACGCCATCTGCATCCTTTACCGATTGCACCCGTCGAGGTGCTTTCACAAATCTTCTATCCCGAAAGGAAAAACCGATGACCACTGCTGTAAACGAAAACAAACTCTTGAAGCTCATCCTCGCTATCTTGTTGCCGCCTGCAGCGGTCTATATGACGACTGGTATGTCCGGCCAATTTTGGTTGAACGTCGTCTTGACCATCCTCGGTTTTTGGGTCGTGGGAATCATTCACGCAATGATTGTGGTCCTGTAAGGAACATTGACTTCTGATTCAATTGCGCGGATCGCGCAACGATCCGAACAGCGAAATCATCCAGGCTCTGGCAGTACTCAAGTGGGACTGCCTAGCCTGTCGACGCTTCCATCGCCATCCCCGCGTGGCTGTATCTGTCGCTGGGTGCACCGCTTCGCCGTGTGCTCTCACTCCACCGCACGACGTGGACTCATCACGTCTGCAATTGGACTTTAGCTGCGGAAGCGTATTGTGGCGACTGCTCATGAATCGCCGCGTCTTTCGATGCCCGTGTCTTTTAACGACTGTGTCTTTTAACGGCTGTGTCGTTGAATGGTTGGGCCTTTGGATGAGCTTGACTTCTAGCAGGTGGACCTCCTCTTGACTCGAACTTGTCGGAGTCAGGGTGCAGCCCTTTGCCAACGCGATCGGCATCAAAATTGCTTCGCACGATTCGTAACGAATTCGATAGTTCCCAACCATCCGTAACACAATGTCTGTACTAAAAACCACATTCTCACGATTTTCGACTGACGATTGTTCGACGATGGCCGCCGCGCTGGCCTATTACACAATCTTCGCGTTGCCGCCGCTGCTTTATCTGCTTTTGACGATCGTCAGCTATGCAATGACGCTCACCTATGGGGCCGAGCTTGCCGACGAAAAAGCACGCACGTTGATCCAGGAGCAAGCCGGCCAGCTGATTGGCAACGAAGCGGCTGCCGATGAAATCACGACGATACTGCAGGAAAACACCGATGCCGGCGGCGTATGGTGGAAGTCGGCAATCAGCTTGATCGCGATCATCTTTGGCGCCACCGGTGTCGTTGCTGCAGTTCAGGCGGCGCTGAATCGGGTTTGGCGAGTTCAGCCGGACCCTGAGGCCGGCGGCGTAAAGAACTTTTTAGTCAAGCGAACTCTCTCATTTGCATTGATCATCGGCCTTGGTTTCCTACTGGTTGTTTCGATGGTCGTATCGACCGTCTTGACAGCGGTTGGATCACAAGTCGGTGGTTGGATTGGGCTGGAGGAAACGTTCGTGACAGTGATGAACTACGTTGTGGTGTTTTTGGTCACCCTGGTCGTTTTTGCTTCAATGCTGAAATTCATGCCGGATGCCGAAATCAGCTGGAAAGATGTATGGATCGGTGCACTCGTGACCGCGATTCTCTTCTTTGTCGGTCGATATGCGATGGCAGTGTACTTTTCGAATACAAATCCGGGCGCACAGCTGGGCAGCGCCGCAGCTTCGCTGGCAGTCCTGTTGGTCTGGGTTTATTACTCGTCCATGATTTTCTTGTTTGGAGCTGAGTTCACGCAGGCATGGGCAACGGAATATGGGCGAGGGATACAGCCGGAGGAAGGCGCTGTCCGTATCGAACGAAAGATCGTTCGTGATGCAGCATCCTGACCAGTTCGCTGACCAAGATACTGAATCACTTTGCCCACTCCCTGTCAGAAATCTCCGCCGACTCTATCTGGAATTGGTACACGATTCGCAACAGATATTTGACGATACCGCAACGCTGCGGAAGCAAATCGAACACAAAGCTAGGAGACTAAGATGAAGAAGATGTATCAGTGCTTTGCTGCACTCATGTGCTGTGCGATCATGATGGGTTGTGACGAAGGCCCCTACGATGAGGCTGCAGATTCCGTTCGCAACTCGACGCAACAGCAAGCTGAAAATATTCGCGACGCTGGTCAAGAGCGTGCCGAAGCGATTCGGGATTCCGGCCAACAACAGGCGGAAGCTCTGCGTGACCGTTCGGACAGCGAAATGACCGAAGATCGTGCCGACGCAATCGAATCCCAAACGGAGCGTGCTGCTGACGCTCTTGAAGATCAAACAGAAAAGAAGGCCGATCAAATCGAAGAACAGGGCGAGACAAAGGCTGACCAATTGGAAGAGGTCGAGTAGTCAGCCCTTGGCTCTAGCTTTTCCACACACCGTTGCACGTTGGAATCGATCCAGCTTGCAACGGTTTTTCTTTGCGCCAAACCAGTTATTCAGTGGTTTTCGGGCGATCAACGTGGTCGCTTACCAAACTCCGTGCCTGACATTGACGATTCGCTGCCGCGCATCACCGCAGTCGAGACGCACAGATCGCACAAACTGATATGTCAGCATGAGTCCGCGACGCGGCTCGGCGACACACAATCTCCGTATTCAATGCCATCGCGGGCTGTGGACGGCATGGCGTTTGCCTCTCACTAGTCAGCAACACAATCGTCGCCACGAGACAAACCGGCGGCGTTCCCACCCTTTCGATAAAGGTCGAATAACATGCAACCTGCACCTGCAGCACCCATTCAGACGGTTCACGGAGTCACTTTCCCGCTCGCTAAGTTTCTGCGGGCAATCAGCCCGCAATCCGCCGCTGCGGTTGATGGAAAAGATGCCAACCAAGGAAGCATCAAAAAATCTGTTGAATAAGTTTTCACGGTCACTCGATTGGCACGGAGGTTGCATAATTGTCCTCTCGTTCGACGTGATCAACCCTTCCCCAGCGGCGGCGAATCGTCGAATCCCTGCCCCGTTGAAAACCTGAGAGAAACAATGATGCTTAAGAAACTGATGTACTTGACGTGTGCCGGTGGTTTGTTTTTGGGAACCGTCGGATGTGACGTTGACCAAGTCGAAGAAGGCCGCTTGCCAAACGTTGACGTCGACGTCAGCGGCGATCCAGGCAACTTGCCCGAGTACGATGTCGAAGGTCCCGACGTCGATGTTCAAATGGAAGACAAAAAGATCAACGTTCCCGACGTGGATGTGGATGTCGATACCGAGGAAGCCAATATCAAGGTTCCTGACGTCGACATTGACATTCCCGACGAGAACGATAACGAGTAGTCATTGCGTCGAAAACGCGCAATTTGGACTCCATGGTGGTCGCTTCGATCTCAATCGAAGCGACCATCGTTTTTTTTCGAAATAGCGTTGGTACGAGATAACCAGGCTATTGATACAGACCAGCGCGGCAGACTATTGATCGAACCAACGATCCCCAGCTCGATCTCTCATTCGGGATGTCCGCTTCGTTCATGGTGTCAAGCAACGGTGTGCTTGGATCGCTGTGATCCCTCCATCGGAACCCGGCATTGGCACGTAGATTGCAATTACCGTCAGTGGAAAACGCGGCGTAGTTCGACGACGCGATCATCGTACTCCCAGCATGTCGCGATGGTCAGGTTTTGAGCATCCTGCGCGTTATGAGACATCGACGACAGGCCACATGACTGCTTCGCTTGATGGCAAACTGACAACGGACGGTACAGGCGGAATGAATCATCATGACTCAACCTCAACACTGTGTAATCGTAGATGACGTCCGAGCATATCGACTACAAATTTCGTCTTGGCTACGTGAACTCGGTTTCGAATGCACGGGCGTAGCAGGTGCCAGAGAGGCTTGGGATCTACTTTGCTCACAGCCGACGAATTTGGTCGTGACGGATATCGACATGCCGCATATCAGTGGATTTCAACTTATTCGAGCGATTCGCACTTCTGAAATCGCTGCTCTGGAATCGATCCCGATTATCGCGGCGAGCGGACTGTGCGATCCCGATGTCGGACGGTTTGTTCAGCAGATCGGAGCTAGCCGGTTTGTCGCCAAGCCCTTGGACAAAGAAACTTTCCTGTCCGCTGCGCAGACTGTTGTTGGCGATGCGATCAACAGCGACACGTCCGGTAGCGATACGACTGGCAGCGGTAAGCCGGGCCGATCGGATGAATTCGATTACAGCACCAGCTCACTCGACCGCGATTTCCCAAAAATTTCACCCGTCCTGCGGCGTCTCGCGCGCGAAGCAATCGAGCACCCCACCGCCGACCTGCTACGGATCCCATCGACCAAGCCGACCCACCGACAACCTTGAGCGACTCGAGCGAAAAACAGGGAGTCAGAAGTCAAAAACTGGTTTGGCCCGTAAGGTGATTTGCTTTTTTAACGGATGACCCCTTTTACTCTGCCCCGCCTCCTCCTCTGAACCGGTTTGCCACGATGGTATCCCTTGCTGGGTATCGCGACGTGGTGAGATTCTTGGTTCGAACAAAACACCAGTTACACTTACGTCGGTGCGACGGCGAGACCGGCTTCGCCTGCTTAATCGTTCAATCGATTGCTGATATCACACAAACATCGATTGATTTCTAAGTTGTTGGAAATTCCGCATACGATACGAATTGTCTCCTGCATATGTGCTTTGACGTTCGGATCTGGTTTGACGTAGTGAACCAAGCGTCCGAATGCGTGTTCGCAGATCACATCCCACGTCAATTCGGGTCGGATCAAACGCAATACACCTTCGGAGTCTTCACGAAATCGGGAAGGCAATTCGCGATGGGACAGCCGGCTGATACCATCACCAAGTTGATCGATGCATTGGATCGCCGTGAACGGATCGTTGACACCGGGAGAAAGAGCTCGAGCGGCAATTTCAACAAATTGATTGATCAAGAACCTCATGTCTTGTGTGGGTGTTCGCTCGATTCCCATTGCGAAGGCGCTGCTAATGCGTGAGGTACAAACGTCAGCATCCAGCAGATCCGAAACGTCGAATTTCACGCGAGCAATTGGTTGCCCCACTAACAAGTGGTCACCGGGTTGGACAAGCAGCTCGACCACCGCTTGGTTCTCGCATGCGAAATCGACCAACTCCGCTGGATCGACGCCTTGCAGGTAACCCGACCGCTTGCTCAGAACATTGGGGGCATCTTGAACAATGGCCAGCAATTGGCTGGCTTGCTCATCAATCAACTTTCCCGGCTCAGCGGGAAAAATCGCATCGATCTTGTCATCCAGGTCTTGCGAGATGCGATGAAGCACCGTCGAAATATGGATGCTTTCGGGAATGTGGTGAATGAAATAGATCAGTACGCCAACACTCGACAGCGTCAGTGCGATCGCTATCAGTATCGAGACGTGAGGAACGAAGACGTCCGTCTGCAGGATCGTGTCGTCCGAGCTGCCAGCCGACCGCACTGTTCGCAATACCAACAGGCAATAAAGGAACGTGGCGACAAAGGTCCCCAGCGTGATCTGGTTGCCGCGATCACGCATGAAGTTCGTGATCAGCCTGGGACCAAAGTGGCTCGTTGCGTACGAGACCGCAAGAATGGTCAACGAAAACGTCACACCCGCAACGGTGATCATCGACCCGGCAACCGTCGCCAATAGCGATCGTGCTCCATCGGGCTGATTCAAACTTGCCCACCACGAATCACTCATCCAGTCCGCGGCGTTGTAATTCCGATCCAATTGGATGGTCGCTTGGCTTAGTAAGATCGCACTGATTGCCATCAGTGCCGGTACAAACCAGTAACTACCTTGGATCTTATACAGCCATTGCTGAATTCTGGCTCTCACGGTGCATGCTCGTAATGGTAGGTGACAACTTGGGGTGCCCATTCGCCGCTGGTCGCTAAAGTGATCACGCAGTGATCCTATTGGCCAGCCCATCACTGGGTAACGCAATGAGACGATCCACCGACGTGATCGACCGGAGCGATCGATTGGGGTGATTCCCCGGGGTGCTCAGATCTGAGCAATCCTGTCGGGATGGCCCCTATCGTATCGGACAGACCCTTGGGGGCATCCCCGTTGACGGACCGCAGGTCGCAGTTTCATCGTCTATCGCGTTGTGGTCAATGTTCGCCCAGGCCGCTCGCCATTCGACCAAGAACCACTGCCCTCGGCGACGGAACGGATGATTCGGAGCTATTTCGGCCCGAATCGACGCTTTGGCATACCGCTTGCGATAAATACCTTCCGAAACGTTTGTCCGCGATGGACCAGCACAACAGTCACAACACACAGGGAGTTATTCAATGGTGACGCGAGAAGAAATCAAAGGCCACTGGAACGAAGTCAAAGGTCGTTTGCAGGAACACTGGGGCCAACTGACTGACGACGATCTGCGGCGTGCCGAAGGGTCAAAGGACCATCTGGTTGGCGTCGTTCAGCAAAAGACCGGTGCGACCCGAAGCGAAGTCGAGCAGTTCCTGTCGTCGATCTTGCAAGATAGCCAAGGAACAGTGCAACGCGTCAGCGATGCGGCCTCGCAATATGCTGACGAAGCGAGCGAGATCGTTCGTGAACAATATGCCCGTGCTGCCAGTGCAACCGATCACCTGTCAAAACAGGTCGCGCACACCGTCCGCAGCCGACCAACCGAATCGTTGTTGATCGCGTTTGGGCTGGGCATCGCTGCCGGCGCTGTTTTCTTTGTTGGCCGCAACCGTCGATAAGGTGCAGCGCGATGAAAACTTTGGCAACCCGAAAACAATCCGAAGCGATACGCGATCAAATGCGTAGCGTTCGTTCCGAACTGCCGTATGCAATGGACGATGCGCGCGATGAATTGAAACAGCTTGCCGACTGGAAATACTACGTTCGCAAGTTACCGATGACGAGCATCTTGGCGACTGCTGCGGCCGCATACATGGCGGTCCCTAGCAGCCACACGCGACGGCCAGTGAATCGCAGCGAGGAAGAAAGTTCTGTCCCCGAAAAGTCGTTTCTGGCCGGCCTAACCGGTTCACTCGTTGCGATGGCACTGCGTACCGGTACATCGATGGCGATGCGGCATGCCAGTGGCATGTTCTTGAATTCCGCCGGCCCTAAGACGACGCAACGATCGCTTTACAACTAACTCAAGCTCTGTGAGCTTGAAAGGAGAGACAACATGATTGCTCCGGTCCAACCGCACGATACGCGGACACGACCTGACCGTCGCGTTGCAATTGATGAGACGTGGGAATATGACACGACAGCTCCAGCGGAGCCGTCGACGTTGGATAGTATCCGAAATGTTATCGGAACTCATCCCGCCGCGGCGATTGCCTCGGCCGCTGTCGTCGGCTTACTGACTGCTTGGCTTGTAAAACGACGAGGGCATTGAAATGCACCAGACACAAACACGTAGCGGTGGATTTCAACGCGTGATGTCCGACATCGCCGATTTGTGCGAACTGCAATGGCAACTGCTGTCTGTTGATGGTCAGGAAGCGAAACGACGCGCTGTTCGTGCCGCGATTTTTATCGGCATCGGGGGTATCACTGCCCTGTCGGGTTTGATGGCCCTGATGCTCGCTATCGGTCGTGTGATCCATGAGCAGTTCGATCTGTCTTTGGGAATCGCGTATCTGATCACAGCCGCGGTGGCTCTGGTCATCGCCGGCTTATCCATGCTGATCGGCGCCAAGCTGGTTGGGCGTGCCAACGCGTCACTGAGCGAATCAAAACAAGAGTTTGCCGAGAACGTCCGATGGATTCGATCCGTCTTGTTGAAACCAAGTACATCGCCACGCAATCAGTTGCGGCGTGAAGACTTTGCACCCGAACCGCCGCACTACCAAAACGGTCGGCGTTAATTGAATTTCACAAACACCCATTCAAATCATTTCTATCCCTTTTGAGGAGTAACCGATGTCAACTTCGACAAGCCCGCAAACCAACGACTCCAGCGCCGTTCGCGAGATGGTTCAAGATACCACTGAATCGATCAGCGAAGGTTGCAAGATCGCTACCGAACATTACGTCACCGAACCAGCCAAGGACCTGGTTAGCTTGGCGAAATCGTACGCCAAAGACAAACCGGAAGTCGCAGCGGTTTGGGCGTTTGGACTGGGCGTTATCGTCGGCTGGAAAATCAAGCCCTGGTAATCCGCGTTACAAACCTGTGAAAAAAGTAGCCGAGCGTTTGGCAATCCAAAGCTCGGCTATTTTTTTCGTGTGACATGGGCCCAAGTTGATTCCCCCCCCCTTTGTTATTGCTCCGTCTGATTGAACCGCTCTGCATGAACCCTCCGCACCGATCATCGGCTACGCCGACCACCCTGCCAACTTCGCGAATAAACTCAGAACCGCAGTTGCCCGTTTCCCAGATATCTGTAAGTCAGACGTCGGACATCCACACGTCAGATTTTCTGATGGATGTCATCAAGGGAATGAGCTCCGTACCCCGCAGTCTCGCAGCGAAATACTTCTACGATGAGACAGGATCGAAACTGTTTGATCAGATTTGCGAATTGCCGGAGTACTACCCGACACGAACCGAGAGTCAGATCATGGCTCGCTATGCCACTTCGATGGCCGACTGTATCGGGCCCAATTGCAGATTGATCGAATACGGCAGCGGTAGCAGTATCAAAACGCGAATCCTACTGGATCATCTGGTGGACCCGGCCGTCTACGTACCCGTCGACATATCCGACGAGCACTTGCGCGCCACCGCGGAGAACTTGTCACCAGAGTATCCGCTGTTGCCAATTGCACCGGTGTCCGCTGACTTTACCGCACCCTTCGATCTGCCCCGCGCTGGCGTGGGTGTCGATCGAACCTGCATTTATTTTCCGGGATCAACGATAGGTAATTTTTCTCCGCGCGATGCTCAGCGACTATTAGCAGGGATGCCCAGTTGCGGTCGTGCTGACGGTTTGCTGATCGGTTTTGATCTGCAGAAAGACGTCGCCGTGCTCGAAGCAGCTTACAACGATCAACGTGGTGTCACTGCAGCATTCAACAAGAACTTGCTCGCTCGCATCAACCGTGAGTTGTACGCAGATTTTGACCTGTCTCGTTTCCATCATCTCGCGTTTTACAACTCGAATCAGTCACGAATCGAAATGCATTTGCGTAGCCGCTGTGCGCAAGAGGTCCACATTGCGGGTCAGAGTTTTCAACTCCAGCGGGCCGAGACAATCCGTACAGAATATTCGCACAAGTACACGATCGAAGGTTTCTCAGCCATGGCTGCACGTGCTGGCTGGGCCAGTCGTAGGACGTGGACGGACGAACAGAATTACTTTGCCGTAATGTATCTGGAGCGATCAAATTGGCGCGAGCAGTGTTCGAGCATCAAGTGATTGCTGGAACTGTTGGCGTGAGTATTACACGGCAAATCAGCACGCGCCGCCACAATCGGTCAATCGCGACCATTCATCGAATCATTCATCGAATCATCCGTCGAATCATCCGTCGAATTGATGATACAGTAGACCCGCGGAGTACTACGACATTGTCATTGACGACCAAGATAGTCGGCAGGCCGCCCCACATGATCCTGGCCCAATGGTAGCAGCAAGTAACATTGGAGATCACATTACATCTTGAAACGATGTCGAGGTGGTTTCATTGACTGACGCCACTTTGGAATCAGAACGCTGTGTCTTCCCGTCCCGGTAGCCGCGGTTCCTTCCAAAAACAACCGGGCCTATCGCCCATCGACAAATGAAAAGTGACGCTGTCCAGCTAATGAATACGCAAACACCCAGTGACTCTGAAACCGCCGCGAGCATCGAATATCACGAGGCGTTGCGAGTACGTTTTCGAAACGTGCGACGGCACTCCACCAAGATCTGCGATTTGCTCAATCCGGAGGACTGCATGATCCAGTCCATGCCGGATGCTAGTCCGATCCGGTGGCACCTAGCGCACACGACTTGGTTTTTCGAAACGTTTGTTTTGAAACAGATTGCGGGCTATCGCCATCACGATGACTCGTTCGAGTATCTATTTAATTCGTATTACAACACGGTCGGTGATCAGTTTCCGCGCAGCCAGCGTGGGCTCCTATCTCGACCCACGCTCGCGGAGATCTTGAGTTATCGAGAATACGTCGACGACAGGATTCTGAATGCAATGAGCGACAGTGAGCGATTTGATCACGCTCTATTGTCTGTCCTGGAATTGGGATTACAACACGAGCAGCAACATCAGGAGTTGATGTTCACAGATATCAAGCATGCTTTCTGGTGCAATCCACTCTACCCAGCCATGCAACCGTTGGAGTTGCCAACTGCATCTGTGCCCGAGCAACGGTGGATCGCGGTGGATGATGGCATTTATCAAGTCGGTCACAGCGGCGGTCAATTCTCGTTCGACAACGAATCGCCACAACATCGCGTTTTTGTCGAACCCTTCGAGCTATCCAATCGCCTGATCACCAACGGCGAATACCAAGCGTTTGTCGACGACGGCGGTTACCAGGAGAGTGCTCACTGGCTGTCCCTTGGATGGCAACACGTGTGTGAACAGCACTGGACAGCACCAATCTACTGGACCTGGCACGACGGGCAACTTTGTGAATTCACTTTGGCGGGACTAAAACCGTTCAACCCCGACCTGCCAGTTTCACACTTAAGCTACTTCGAAGCCGACGCTTATGCACGCTGGTGCGGCAACCGACTCGCGACGGAATACGAGTGGGAAATCGCATGCGAACGCTTCAGAGAACCGGCATGTACGCCCGAGCTGCGAGTGTCACAAGGTGTTGTGGTCCATCCCACACACGACGCCGCTTGGGAAGAACGCGATCAGTCGGCCCGCTCCTCGGCCTGCCCTTCGGACTTTTTTGGAATGTTCGGATCGCTATGGCAGTGGACATCGAGTTCCTATTGCCCCTATCCCGGCTATCGGCCGCCCGACGGAGCACTCGGAGAATACAACGGCAAATTCATGTGCAACCAGTACGTGTTACGCGGTAGCTCATGTGCGACTTCAGCAAGGCACGCCCGCCTGTCGTACCGAAACTTTTTTGCCCCATCGGCGCGATGGCAATTCAGTGGCATTCGCCTAGCCCGATCGTAATCGTCATCGACAGTGTGTCTTAGCTGGAGCGTAACTATGCGAAAGTCTTTAACCCAGCGATAGCACACGAGTGGTCAGGCAGGTAGCGAGTATCTTGCCCCTGTCTCGTGGAAATCGATCACGCGTTCTCGCGCGACCAATTTTCATCAACGCCGTTGCAGTCCGGGCGGGCCATGTTGATAAAACGATACCGCCATCCCTTACGATTGAGTTCCAGTTGATAGATCGCCAAACCAGTTGTTTCCTCTTCGATCACGGGGCTGTCCTGCTGCACGCCGGAAATGAGCGAACGACTGACTAACGCACCGATCACGGGACGCGACAGGAGCTCTTCGGCATCCTCAAAGTATTCCACCAACCCATCGTACGGTCCGCCGACAAACTCGACCGCCAAGTCGGCCGCGTCGTACTCATACCGGTCGCTAGTGGACGAAGTCACCGCGGACTTCATCAACATCGCAAGCGCAGCGTTGGCGATACGCCGAACGCGTCTGCTCGCGAGATACCAAATTTCATTGACCGATCGCATGATGAATGCCTAACTGGCAAGGAAGGGTGGGTTGGCTACCTAAAGCCTCTGTTTAGAAAGGAAGCAAGCAACGTGCCAAGTCACGCGAAAACGCCAACACCGGTGTGCGAGGAGCAGACGATATAAAGGTCAGAAAAGTCGCTTTGAAACCGAACGCCTGACCGTATGTGTTTGTTTTTCTAGAGCCTGCTTAGCTTGACAGCGCCACTTTTCGCTAGCCGATGAGCGATAGCACCGGTTGTCCTAGGAAGAAACCGCGGCTAACGGGCCGGGGTAACACAAGGAACCGACGCTATCGGGACGGGGTAACACAGCGTTCTAATTCCAAAGTGTCGTTGTCCAATCAGAGAACGTCACGACGAGCGATCGTAGGCGGCGGTTTTCGCGCTACGCTGTCGGTCAAAAATTTTCGACAATGCGAATGCACGGCTGGCATCGCGCATCGAATCTGCTTTCGCAAATTGCCCCCACGTTGTGATCACTGATGTGCGGATCTGTCGACTTCGTCCGCACATCCCCCTGGTTGACGGCATTAGACCGCGTACTAGCTGCCGCGGTAGGCACTTGATGCGGCCCGGCGAGACGCGATGCGGGTGGCGCCGATAACGGCACCTGACAGCGCACCCCAGACCAATGCTTCCTTCCACGTAACCGCACGCGAAGCGGGATTTTTTGGTGGTTCACTACCGAGAGATTTCCGCCAAGTTGCTTCGAGGACTTGCTGCATCGCCAACGTCGTCGCTGTTGCCGCGGCAAATGCGATCGCAGCTTCAGTCCGCCCGATACCGGGATTTCGCGGCTGAGGATTTTCCGTTAAGCCAGTCGCGTCGCCAATGCGATCTTGAACGTTTTGGTAACTTTCTTTGATTGTGTCCAACATGATGTTGTTTCCTGTTCGGTCGTGAAGGATTGATAGTGATTAATACCGATAAATGGCTGCGACACTGTCGCTTTGTCGTGCGTGATGCACCGTGCCCCCGGCGAGTAACGTGCCGCGAGCCGCGACAGTGGCCAGGTCAACGCATCCAGCGGCCGGTTCACCAGTGACGTGGACTTTCTGTTCGTCCACGTTGATCGTTCCCCAATGCGGTTCGTTGGACGCCAACAACAGCGTATCGATTCGCCCTTGCATTGCTGCGAGCACAATGTCTTGCACGTTCGTCGAACCGCTTTGGTTGGCAATGGCGGCTCCCAATCGCTCGCTCAGTTGCTCTTGGTTACCCAGGTTGTGATGGTCGAGCCATTGAGTCACCTTTTCGGCGATCTGCGAATCGGAAAGATTTTCTGGACTCGCTTGGATCACATCGACAAAATCAATCCCGGCGACCGCTTTAAAATGTCCAGCGACCTCATCGGTTGCCATCACGACCAGTGATCGGTTTTGGTTGTAAATTGCATCGCTGACCAGACGTCCCACTCGCACAAGGTAGTGATCGCGATCAGCCTCGATTTTTTCTTCGCCCTCGCCGTGACCGTGGTACATCGCGACGTCTGCCGGACCGCTGCCTTGACCTCGTGACCGGTGCGACGTCAGCTGCAACTGCTCCTCGTCGTCTCTCTCCAACACCAATTCGTCCATGGTTGCAGGAAATGCGTCGTTAACGACTTCCTGGAGTCCATGAGGACTCGCTCGAAACCAACGGGCACGGTCCCAGGATAGTGCTAGTAGGTAGCAGCTATCTTGATCGCACGCTGCCGCCGCGAGCGGCTTGGTGTAAAAGTGATCCGCGACATAGACCGTCGCATCGACATCGTGATCTAACTGCACGAGTTGGTGCATGTCGTTGCAAACAAAAATGGCCAGTCCATCGCTCTGGTGCTGCCAAAATTCACTGTCGTGAATCAGATACTCCAACTCGCTCAACTGTTTTGCCACGGCATCATCCGGGGAACCGACTTGCTCTAACGCCTCTCGCAAGAGATTCTTGAAACGAATGGAGTTCTGGTTGGTTTCGCGACCGCTTTGGTAGGTCGGCATCAAGATAGTTACACAACGACCGTGCTCGCGATTGATCAGATCAACCAGCTGCTGTTTATCAGGATATTGGATCATGGATACTTCTCTCAATTTTCGTGGGTGTTAAATCGTTTCCTACGTACATTTGATTGATCAATCAGCACGGTGCCACATCCCTAATTGACGTGCCGCATTCCTGACTCACTTGGGTCTGCGTGGTTTGGATCCACCAATGCTCCGAACTCAGGATCATCCTGTCTGAACACTAATAATTCCCAAATATTTTCCTGCGTTACCATTCCGACCAAACGGCCATCGATGGCTACAGGCAAACTTGCGACGCCTTGCTTTTGCATTTTTTCGTTTACCTGTCGCAGTGAATCGGACGGCGAGACAACCACGCGACCAATCGGAACCATGACCTCGCGCATTGTGCCTGGATGATCTGTTTTTCGGATCGCATCGATCGCGTCGCTGCGATAAATCATCCCGATCAGAGCACCGCGATCGTCAAGTACAGGGAAATCTTGCTGCATCCCATCAAGCAGCCGATCTCGGATGGTCAAAAGTGGATCGTCCGCTGATACCGTGCTCAGCCGAGCTATCATCGCGGCGCGAACTGGCAAATCGCCCATCAAGGTGGCATTGCGAACATGCTGAGCTTCGCCGCGTGCACCGAAATAGATGAATACTGCGATCAGTATCAAGAGCGGGTTGCCGAACAGTCCCAGCAGCCCGAATCCTACCGCGATTGTCTGTCCGAGAGTGGCGGCCAGGTCGGTGGCCCGAACACGATTGGTACGCATCGCTAGAAAGGCTCGCAGCACGCGTCCACCGTCCATTGGAAACGCGGGGATAGCGTTGAATAATACTAAGAAGACGTTGATCGCCAGCAGGCTTTGCCAGAATTGACTCACCCCAACGATCGATTCCAACGAAGTATCGGCTGTCGGAATATTGCCTGTCATGAACAACCCCAAGCCGATTGCAATCGCAATGGCAACGTTCACGAGTGGTCCGGCGATCGCCACGACCAACTCTTTGTGTGGTTCTTCTGGTATCTCTCGCAACCGCGCCACGCCTCCGATTGGCAGCAGCGTGATATCCTTGGTTCCGATTCCATAGAATCGGGCGGCGAAGGCGTGGCCGTACTCGTGCGCTAAAATACAACTGAAGACTGCAACGATTAAAAGCAGGTTCATTGCAGCCACGGACAGGCTGGCGCCAGCCACGATAGGTGTGCCAGCAACCCATGCAAGGAGCAAAAAGAACGTCCAGTGAATGCGAACGTCAATCCCGCCAAAGCGGCCGAGTCGGAGCGAGCCTGTCATCTAGATTGGTTTCCCGTGAACGAATTCGTTATTAATTCTGATTAGTACTGCGATCGATCGAACCTCGTAGATCGCTGTCATCTTGACTACGTGAACATTCGCAATGCAAAAGCGGCACCGATTGCCAGAGCGCCCAACAATGCCAGATAGGTCAAAGCCACGACTGCAAATGGCGCCCCGGGCACTTGCTCGCCCAACGGTTTTTCATTGGTGATGGCGTTACCTACATCTGATTCATTCGATTCGTTTGTGTTGTTGTCCATGACGTAACCTTCTTTGTTATTTGTTCTAGTTGGCTGGGAAAATTTACAGGTACCTATCGCTAGCAGCTCTCAACGACTCGGTGTGATCGTTTGTCAGAATTGGGATCACCAGCGTTTGTCGAGCTGGGAGCCGCAGAGACAGCGGAGCATCTGTGGAAGTAGCGTCTCGGGGACAGTGTGAAAGGCGACCTCGTGTCGCCACTGCGTTTGATCGATCCGACCGATCATCATGGCACGCGTCATACCATGAATATTTGTAACGTCCGAAACGACCTGCCATACGGACGCTAAGTGGACGCGTTGCTAAACCGCTCGACCTCGCATGACGTTGGCGATCAAGCTGACGATGAAAAGAACCAGGAATACAAAGAACAAGATCTTTGCGATCCCGGCCGCTCCCGCAGCAAGGCCACCAAAACCAAAGATTCCGGCGAGTAAAGCGATGACAAAAAATACGGCTGCCCAGTAAAGCATGGTTTCGACTCCTGAATTTGAATTGGTTGAAACGCAGGAGACGTCTCCTGGCGATGCAATGAGATAGACGCAAGCTGCGTGCCAATGCGGAATGAGTCGGTTAAAAGCCGGACATGCCCATGTGGGCAACGCCACATTTGCCCGTTGATCGCTCGCTTTTGCTCCACGCTGGACGGTTGGCTTCCACGTTTAAACCCTCTAGCTCGATCTAGACCGATTCCAGGGTGCATTTCGCGATCAAACTGGCTTGGCACACCTCTTGCATCTCCTTTGGGTTGAACTGACTGGCCATTGAGGCCAACTGAGAAAATCCAACACGAATGCACAGGGAGTGCCCATAGATGTCACTGGAAACGAAGAAGAATTTGAACGAAAAGACCATCGAAGCGATTCAGGATCTTATCCAAGCCAACATCGATTCGTCGCAAGGCTTCACCGAAGCAGCAACAGAGATCGAAGACGCAACGTTGGCCGGTCTATTTACTGAGCTGGGCAATCAGCGACGACAAAACGCAGATGTGTTGCAACAGCACGTCCAACTCACTGGCGAGCGTCCACGCACTGACGGAAGCTTCTTGGCTTCGATGCACCGCACTTGGTTGGATCTGCGATCGAAGTTGAGCGGTGGTGACTCACACGTGATTTTGAGCGAAGCCGAACGTGGTGAGGATTACATCAAAGGTGCTTATGAGGACGCTTTGAAAGACACCGCCGGCAGTGCGATGAATGACGTTCTGATGGACCAGTACACCAACGTCAAAGCTGGGCACGACCGAATTCGCGATCTTCGCGATCACTACAAGAACAGCTAGTCGCAGTCGCGAAATTCACGAAGCGAGTATTTTGCTTGGCCACCTCTTCGACGTCGGAGAGGTGGCCGCCTACTATCAACATCTTCAGATCGAAATGAGACCCATGAATCCTACTACCGGTCTTACGTCGCACAAGCGTTGCCTATTGTTCGTCGTGGATGCCCTGGCTGAATCAATCGTTCGTCAGTGGGTCGAAGACGGGAAACTCCCGAACATCAGCACGTTGATGATGCGAGGCGGCGAACTACAGACCTGTCTGTCGATCTTTCCGTCGATCACTCCCGCGGCCACCTGCTCGATCGCGACAGGGTTGTACCCCAAGGATCACGGTATCGAGGGAGCCTGCTGGCACGATCCAGCCACCAATTCCACAGCCTACTTTGGCGACGATTATCAACTGGCAAAACAGGAAGGCATTCGCAATTATCTTGTCGATTTCGCCGATCGTCTGAACTATCAACGGCTCAAAAGTCCGCTGATTTACGAACATCTATTCGAGTCGGGAATCGAGTCAGCTTGCGTTAACTACATGTGGTTCCGCGGTCCGCATGTTCATTCACGCACCACGCCTCTGGCACTGCGACTGACAGCCGGCAAGCTGGTTTCGGACATTCGCGGACCAAAAATATTGAAGTTAGGCGATTTTGTACACAGCCTCCCCGACGGCACCGGCGATCCACCCGGTATGTTGACGGGTTTGTTTTCTCGATACGGATTCAGAGACGAAACAACCGCCGCCTGTACGCTTGCGATGGCAAAAACTGGAACGCTACCCGCATTCACGCTTTCCTACTTCCCGCTAAACGACGATCATGGTCACACCGATGGTCTACACGAAGCGGCCAGGATCTGTGTCGAAAAGTTCGATGAATTCCTGGGCGAATTCGTTGACGCGGTCGGCGGCTGGGAAGTTGTGGACCGTGATTACACAATCGTCATCGTCGGTGACCACAGTCAAGTCGAATGGGCCGATAGTGATCCGAAAGTTGTCCTGCTGGACAAACTACTTTCGGACTTCCAACTCGCTGACACGGTGGCGGGTTTTCAGGAGGGTGACGAATTGCTGATTTGTCCCAACATGCGAGCCGCTTCGATATACATGAATGAATTCAATGAAGCGACTCGCGAGCAAGTTGTGAAACAGTTGCTGGAGGATCGAAATGTTGATCAAGTCATCTACTGCGATGAGCATCCCAACAACGTCAAAATGTACACGGTCCGAACCCGTGATCGTGGCCGCTTGACGTTTACGCATGGACGCAATGATTCGCCCGATCTGAAACCGGTTGGGCACGATCGTTATGGAAACCAGTGGTGCGTCTTTGGCGAATTAAGTGCAGTCGATTTGCGATTCGACGCGAACAACTGTCTGGCCGATGGCGACTACCCCAACGCGCTTGAACGCATCGCCGGTGCCTTTCACGGGTCGCACACACCTATCTGGGTGACAGCGAAACCATGTGCCGAATTGGCCATTAAAGAAGCCTCCACACATGCCGGCGGTAGCCACGGCTCGCTCCATCGCGATGATTCGGTCGCCGCTCTGATCACGTCAAGCGATATCGATGTGGGTACCCTGCCGGCACCTGGCCACGCACGGATCATCGATGTCATGGATCTGTGCCTTGCCAGCTTGGGAGCCGATCGGTCGGCTGAGTGTCACCCGATGATGATGGCACAGTAAATCGCGGAAAACACGATAATGCGGGCGTTTGGACGCTCTGCGTCTCGCCGCTCTCTTTCTCGACGCTCTCCGTATCAACGCTCCTGGCGGTTGGTTTTCTACCGCGCTGCGCGGTTATCGATCGACCCTGCCAACTTTCGTAGCCTTTTGACCTAATGGCATGGCGTATGCGTTCATGTGGGGCAAGTCACCCCGCCGTTCGCATCAAGGTCCCATGCATATTACTTCGCCACCACGTTTGATCGCCAGCATCCTCGTTTTATTGGTTGGTTCAATGCTTACCGGACCAATCGACGTGGCTACGGCCCAAGAGATTCCGACGGAACTGGAAACGGAACCAAAAGAGACCAAACCCGTTGCAGTAGAAAACGTCGTCGACGATCAAGCAATCCAGCGTCGACTCGCGCGAATTCTGGACGTTCGTAAGCGTTATGACGATGTCCGCGTCTCAGTCGAACACGGCGTGGTGCAATTCGAGGGCAGAGCAAAGTCGGACGACGATCGCATCTGGGTCGAAGAACTGGCCGAGCGAACCGAAGGAGTCGTCGTCGTTGATAATCAGATCGAAGTCGATTCGTCGATCAATCTGAAAGACAACTTCGCGGTGATCCAAGAAAGCCTTACCTCATTGTGGCGAGATTTCTTAAAACAAATGCCTCTGATCGTTGCCGCGGTGTTTGTGTTGTTGATCACAGGGGTTGTCGCGAAAGTAATTGCCAAAGCGACAACCAGAATCTTGAGCCGACGACGTCGAATTCGCACCAGCTTGAAGGACCTATTTAACCAACTTGCAATGATTGGCACCTGGGTGATCGGTTTGACCGTTGCCGCAGTGGTTTTATTTCCCGGAATCACAGCGGCCAAGGCACTTACGGTGCTTGGACTAGGTTCAGTAGCGATCGGCTTCGCATTCAAAGATATCTTCGAAAACTTCTTCGCCGGCATTCTGATTCTGTGGAGGTATCCGTTTGACCTCGGTGACTTCATTGCTTGCGACGGCATTACAGGTCGTGTCGAGGAGATTACGGTGCGGAATACGATGATTCGTCGCCTTGATGGCGAATTGGCTGTTGTACCCAATGCCAATCTGTTCAAGTCAACTGTTGATGTGTTGAATAACCAATCGAGTCGCCGTGTCCGAGTGATCTGCGGCATCGCTTATGACGAGGATGTCTCATCAGCCAGAAACGTGATCGCCGACGCCGTCGCGATGTGTGGCAGCGTTCAGTCCAATCGTCCTGTCGAAGTCTTTGCCAACGAGTTTGCTGACTCAAGTGTCAATTTTGAGGTGGCGTGGTGGACCGGCGCATCGCCGACGGAAATTCGAGCCAGCCGGGATGAAGTGATCGATGCGATCAAACAGGGATTGGACGCTGCGGGTATCGAAATCCCGTTTCCTTACCGTACACTTACCTTTAAGAATCCCGTACCTATTGGCGGATTGGAAAACCCCCGAGACGACCATGCTGTTAAGCTGCATGATCAACAACGTCCTGCCCAAGAGGCGACAACTTCCTAACCCTTGCCAACGAATCGTATCCGTCGAAGCACCCGCCCAGTGAACAAAGTTATGCCTACTATTCTTGTTATTGATGACGATCGTGCCATCTTTCTCTTGGTCCGTCAGGCCCTCGAGGGGGTCGCCGATATCGTCACTGCCGAAACGGCGGATGCCGGTATCAAACTACTCAAGGAAGAGTCGATTGACGCGGTCTTGCTGGACATCATGCTCCCTGACCGTAGCGGCATGGCGGTGTTTTGCGAAATTCAAGAATACGACCGGCGTTTGCCTGTCATCTTTATGACGATCGAAGCCACCAGCCAAACCGCGATCGAAGCGATGCAATTGGGCGCGTTTGATTATCTGGCAAAGCCGCTGCAGGTTGCATCTTTGCGAACGCTCGTTTCGCGAGCGATCGAGCAACGAGAGCTGTCCAGCGTGCCCGTCGCCATTGTGGCCGACGATACGCCCATCGAAAAAGAAGGCGAGCTTTTCATTGGGCGCAGCTCACCGATGCTCGAAGTTTTTAAGGATATCGGGCGCGTTAGCAAACAACACATTCCAGTGTTGGTACGCGGTGAAAGTGGAACGGGCAAAGAACTCGTCGCGCGTGCTCTGTATCACTACAGCGATCGTTCCGAAGGCCCGTTTCTTGCGGTCAATTGCGCGGCATTGCCGGAAAACCTGTTGGAGTCTGAATTATTCGGTCACGAGAAAGGTGCCTTCACCGGTGCCGATTCACGACGCATCGGCAAATTCGAACAATGCAACGGCGGCACGCTTTTCTTAGACGAAATTGGCGATATGTCGTCAATGGTCCAGGCCAAAGTCCTACGTGTTTTACAAGACCAACGATTCGAGCGTGTTGGTGGTAACAACGAATTGAAAACGGATGTGCGAATCGTCGCCGCCACCAATCGACCATTGGAAAAAATGGTTGATCAGGGCGATTTTCGCGAAGACCTCCTGTATCGACTCAACGCGGTCACGATCAGCCTGCCGCCGCTGCGAGATCGATCGATCGACATTCCGCTGTTGATTCAGTATTTCCTCGGTCAGGCCAAACGCGAGTTCAATAAACAGGATCTCGAAGGCGCCTCGCCCGAGACCGTTGACCTGCTGAAACAGTATCCGTGGCCAGGAAACGTCCGGCAGCTTCGCGCGGTCATTCGCCGTTGCGTGCTCGATTCCGTCCTGCCGGTCATCGTGCCAAGTGTGCTGCCCACGGAAATCCACCGCAAAACGGACCCGCCGCGTGACGGGGGAAGTGATGTCAAAACGACTCCATCAGAGCCGCAAGACAACCAACCCCCTGGTCGAGAGTCGGGCAACTTGGATGGCCGAAATTTGCCCGAACTGGTCGATCGCCTGCTCAGCGAAAAGTCCACCGACCTATATGCCGAAGCAATTGCATATGCGGAACAGTATTTGCTTGTTCGTGTTTTGCGTGCTACCGATGGAAACCAAAGCAAAGCGGCGGAAATCTTAGGCATCACACGCGGGAAACTTCGCGATCGAATCGCAACTTACAACATAAAACTTGAGAGTGGAGTGAAAATCGGTGAGTAGAACTAGGAATGAGGTCCCGGCAAGATTTGGCTCAGCTCTTGACCGACTTGACGGTGATGTCGGCTTGCTGCGGGAAATGGCATCGATCACCTCCGAGGATCTCCCTGAGGTCCGTGCCGCAACGCAACGTGCTATCGATGACGGCGACTGCGAACAGGCGGCCGCTGGGTTGCACAAACTCAAAGGGATGCTCAGTACGTTTGAATCCGACGGCGTGACACTTGAAATCCAAGAGATCTTGGACCTGGCACGACGTGGAAAAATCGACGAGGTCCAGGAAAACTACCAGCAACAAAAAGCTGCAATCGACGAATTGTCAGATCAGGTCTCGGAATTGGCGTCCGCAGCGAATTCGTCCAATTGATCCTGAGCCCGCGACGCCACGGAGCTTGAACGCCGCGATACTCAACTCGGCCGCAGCAACACTCAACTTGGCCGCAACAGCACTCGACTTGGCCTCAGCAGCACTCGACTTAGGCGCGGCAGCACGGCATACGAAAATTTGACGTCGTTAATCGACCCGGTCTGACTGAACCAGACCCGACGTAAATTATTCGCGTCGGTCTGCACCGACTTGAAGCAGATTTTTGACCGACCGTACACCGGGAACACTGCGCGTAATTATGAAACAAAGCGTTCGGTCGCTTTTACTTTCGACGCGGCCGCGCAGTGTGACATTCCCGCCATCGTTTTCGCAGATAATGTGGTGGCGACTGGCGTTGAGCAAGCGTTGCATCGATGCATCAATTCGATCGCAAATGGATCCCGACTCGGTCATCTTGTATTCGTTCCTAATCATTTAGACAAAACGCCCCACTTCGCATTATTTGGTTGCACTGCCTCCCTACTACTACTCTTTCATTCCCCAACATCGGGTCAATGGATCGCAGTAGTGAACTGTTCGTTTGGAGTGCAGTTTGGGTGGATACGCGGATCGTCGCCGTTGGGAACGGTTGCTCGACGCATCGCGATATCGCACCGAAAAATCAGCGCGAGCCGCGGCGCTGATTCGCGAGTCACGGCGCCGGCCTACCGACCACACGCTCGCTCATCCAAGCACGACTTGGTACCGATGAGTGGATCCACCCAAAATAGGTGTCGGATGGCCCGTTATTCGCAATAGAGCGACGTATTCTAATTCGCAAAATCAACGGTGCAAAATATGAAATCGGAGACACTACAAGACGTCGACTGGGAATCAGTACTAGCGACAGATCCAGGCATCGGCGTCGCCATTGTCACCGTCGACGGTGAAATCGTATTTGGCAGCCAAAGTGCTCTGGCAATCTTCGGCGTTGACCCGTCGCACGACGTCCAGGCGATGTACATCCGTGACCTATTTCACCCAGAATTCGTTGGCGAACGGATGGACTGGATACAGCGGGTGGCCCAAAGCGGCAAACCGCTACGTGTGCGACATGTCTATCAGGGGCGTTCACTGATTTCGACGCTAACGCCTTTGGATAACCCCCATGAGGTACCTCATATTCTGGTCATCTCGCGATCGGCATCGCCCAACGATCCCCAGTCCCCGATCGATGAAGTCGTCAGCGAACGAATCGATCTAGGCGGCCTGGATCAACTCTCCAAACGCGAATTGGAAGTACTGGTACTGCTAGGACATGGTCGCAGTGTTCCCGAAACCGCGAGGATTCTTCACCGCAGCCCGCGAACGATTGAGCGTCACAAGGAACAAATCGGCCGAAAATTGGGAACGTCAACGATCGCTGAAATCGTCAAACTCGTCAGCGGACTGGGGTTGACCATCGATCACACTGCTCTAACCCGCTACCAGGCCCTTCGACCAGAATTTGGGGTCGCACAAAAGTCGGACGCCAGGTTGTCCGGCAGTAAAGATTCCTGAGCTCGATCGGACGTCATAGCGTTCTACACGCAACGTCCGCTCGACTTAAGCATCGTCAATCGTTTGTTTGTGTGCCGCACCTCGGCCGGCTGTGGGTGAGTCGCTTGTGGACTGGTTAAAGGACTCTGAAAACGCATTCACACTTGGCTGGTAAGCACAGGTTTATTCCCGATTTGTTTGTTTGTCACAAACCTTGGGATCATCCAGCGGAAAACGATGTTGCTAGGATGACATGAAAAGCGTTGAAACTCTCGACCCTGCCTTTACGCACTCGCAAGGCCCACGCTACCGCTGGAAACGGAAACTGTCGTTGAATGACTGGGGAAAGACACCAAGAAATGGAGAATGCGGAGACGAAGAAAGCGAGCGAGTTTTATGTTGTCGGAATTGGCGCCTCGGCCGGTGGGCTGGAAGCACTCGAAGCATTTTTTGAGTCGTTACCTGCCGTAACGGAAATGGCGTTCGTTGTGATTCAGCATCTGTCCCCTGACTTTAAAAGTCACATGGACGAGCTATTGTCGCGTCACACCGAGATGAACATCCATCGTGCCGACAATGGGATGCAGGTCGAACCAAACTCGATCTACTTGATCCCACCCAAGATGGACATGGTGATTTCCTCGGGCAAGCTGTGGCTTACCGAACGCGGCGATCAGCGTACGTTTTCTCATCCTGTTGATCAATTCTTTCGATCACTTGCCAGTGATTTCGGCCCGCGCAGTATCGGTGTGATCTTGTCAGGTACCGGCAATGACGGTTCGCGTGGGGTTCGCGCGATTCACGAATCGGGTGGATTTGTTGTCGTCCAAGATCCGGTATCGGCAAAATTCGATGGTATGCCGGTCAACGCTCAATCCACCGGCGTGGTGGATATGATCCTGACACCCACGTTGATCGCGGACACGATCGTTCGATTTACGCAGGAGAAACTCTCTATCAAGCAGTTTCTCGAACAGTGGTCAACCGACGAGCCAGTCGAGGGCGTTGACCAGATTTTTCGTCTTCTCCATCGACTTCATGGTCTCGACTTCTCGCAGTATAAGTCAACCACGGTTGGACGACGCATTCAGCGTCGATTGAGCATGCTGCAGCTAGATTCGGTCGAACAATACGTCGCGCATCTCGAGACCCATCCCGACGAGCAGAACGAACTGTACAAAGATCTGTTGATCGGCGTCACCAAATTCTTTCGTGACCCGGAAGCTTTCGAGGCACTCGAGAAACAGGTCATCCCCCAGTTGTTCGATAATGCGACCGAAGGCATACGCATCTGGGTCGCCGGATGTGCTTCGGGCGAAGAGGCTTACTCCATCGCGATCTTGATTGACGAAGAGATTCGCCGACGTCATGTCGATATCCCCGTCAAGATCTTTGCCACCGATGCTCATCACGGTTCGCTGCAGGCCGCGGCAGCGGCTGTCTTTCCCGAAGAATCGCTGACTGAAATGTCCGAAGGTCGACGTACCCGTTATTTCCGGAAACATTCCGATGGTTATCACGCGTCGCGTACGCTGCGGCAATACATCGTATTTGCGCCACACAATCTGATTAAAGATGCCCCCTTTACCCAAATTGATTTAGTCAGCTGCCGAAATTTGCTGATCTATTTGCAGACCAACGCTCAACAGAAAGCGCTGTCACTGTTTCACTTTGCGCTGCGTACCGGCGGAACGTTGTTCTTGGGTCCCAGCGAGTCACCGGGTGAGCTGAGTGATGAATTTCAGATAATTGATAAGCGATGGCGTCTCTATACCAAGCGTCGTGATGTTCGACTGCCCATTGACGTTAGTATCCCACCGAATCACCCCAATAGCGTGGGACCTTCGGCTTTACCGATCGGTCGGGCGGTTCGCCAGCGGGTGACCAGTTCGTTGCTCAGCACGTATGACTGTCTGCTAGATCGCAAAATGCCCAACAGCATTTTGGTCGACGAAAACTATGACATCTTGCACACATTTGGCGGGGCCCAGCAGTATCTGAACTACCGCAGCGGTCGACCGTCGACCAACGTGACAGAGTTAATCGACCAGCCACTTCGCACGCCCCTGATCGGTGCGTTGCAACACGCTGTGCGAAAACAAGACAAGGTTCAATACGCCGGCATTCGCTCCTTCAATGCAGAGAAGCAAAGTCAGTTGACGATCATCGTGGAGCCAATCACGGTGGCTGGTGAAGCGTCTCAAAAAATTCTGATCGAATTTATCGAAACGGGCGACGCAACGACGTTGCCGGCGCTGGACGACACACTGACGGTCGACGCATCGCAATTGAACTCCAACCGTGTCGCGACACTCGAATCTGAGTTGCGGTTCAATCAGGAGAATTTGCAAGCGACCATCGAAGAGATGGAAGCTTCCAACGAAGAGCTCCAAGCATCTAACGAAGAGCTGCAAAGCACGAACGAAGAACTTCGCAGCGTCAACGAGGAACTTTACACCGTCAATGCGGAACACCAACGACGGGTCGAGGAACTGGCACAATCCAACTCCGACATGGATAACTTGCTCGCGACAACACGCGTGGGTGTCATCTTCCTCGACAGCGAGTTGCATATCCGTCGATTTACACCTGAGATTGCCAGGATCTTTCAGTTGGTCCCGCTTGACGTGGGCCGACCGATCGAAAGTTTCGCTCACCAGCTCAGGCTCGATAGCCTGGTTGGTTTACTGAAAGACGTCCTGCTGGAGCAAACCGAGAAAGAGTTGGAGGTTGAAGATTCGCGGGGCACTCTTTTTCTGATGCGCGTGCTCCCGTACCGAACCGGGAGTCAGGTTTCCGGTGTCGTGATGACGTTGATCGAAATCGAAACATTGCGCCGAGCGCGGCAGGAGATCGCCCGGTTCAAACACATGGCCGAGACAGCCGGCGAAGCGATCGCATTAATCGACCATCGGGGCCAGTTCGCCTTTGTGAATCCCGCCCTATGCGATTTGCTCGGATACGAATCCGATGAACTGATGCAGTTGACATTCATGGACATCGATGTCCAACACGACATCGATCAATTCGCAATCGCTTTTGAACGAGCAATCCGCAAGGACCTTCGCGTGATTGCCTCGGAATTTCGCCGCCAGGACGAATCACTTGTACCGGTCGAATTGAGCGTTAACAGTGTCATTTTGCAACAAGAACGGTTTCTTTGCGTATTTGGACGCGATGTGACCCAACGGCGGGCAGACGAATTGGAAATGCGACTGCAACACTCGGCAATTCAAGCTTCTCTCAACGGAATTCTGATCACCGACGCAACCCAGGGCGATAACCCGGCAACCTTTGTCAATCACGGATTCTCCGCATTGACCGGATACTCACAGGAAGAAACTGTTGGCCGCAACTGCCGTTTTTTGCAGGGCGCGGGCACCGATCCTGAGGTGGTCAAGTCGATCCGCGAGGCGGTCAACAATGGCGAACCGATTCGCACCACGTTGCTGAATTATAAAAAGGATGGAACGACTTTCTGGAATGACTTGCAAATCACGCCCATTCATGATCAGTCAGGCAAGCTGGTCAATTTTGTCGGCGTACAGCATGATGTTTCTGAGCAAATCGAATCAGAAGCGATTGCGACCCGAAACGCGGAACGCTTCACAGCTATCTTGGACACGGCGGCCGAAGGGATCTACGGAATCGATACAGCGGGACTGTGTACCTTCTGTAACCAATCAGCGCTCAAGATGCTCGGTTACGAACATGAATCAGACGTCCTGGGTAAAAACATGCACGACTTGATTCACCACACTCGACCCGGTGGTGAGAGCCTACCGGTCGAAGAATGTAAGATTTTTACTGCATGGCGGCACAATCAAGGCACCCATGTCACCGACGAATTTTTCTGGAAACGCGACGGAACCGCTTTTCCAGTGGAGTATTGGAGTTCGCCCTTTGTCCACGACGATCAACTTCGCGGTGCGATCGTCAGTTTCCAAGACATTACTGACCGGCTCGCACTGACCAGTCGCTTGGAACAGATGGGCAAGATGATCGATGCATCCCACGACGCAATCATCGTCTGGGAACTCGGTGGCGAAATCTTGAGCTGGAATGCGGGTGCATCGAAACTATACGGATATAGCCAGGAGCAGGCACTCGGCAAAGTAACGCACGAACTGCTACAAACCGTCAATCCTGGTATCTGGGAAGATCTGTATCAATCGTTGTCCACTGATGGTGAATGGGTTGGCGATCTGGAACACACGACGCGATCGGGACAAAAAATTACAGTCTCTAGCCGTCATCAATTGTTGGAACATCCCAACGGTGACCGTCACGTCTTGGAAATCAATCGTGACATCACCCAGCAACGTCGCGTCCAAAAGGAGCTCGAACAAGCCAATGCGGCAGCCAAAGAAGCCAGCGAAGCGAAGAACGCGTTTCTGGCGAATATCAGTCACGAATTGCGCACACCGATGACAGCCGTGCTCGGATTTGCCGACATTCTGCGGATGGAATCCGATGCCCCCGAGTATGTCGAACGCGTCGATACGATCAAACGAAACGGTGAATACTTGCTGGCCTTATTAAACGACATCTTGGACCTATCCAAGATCGAAGCCGGCAAACTGCGAATCGATGCGCAACCCATCAATACGCGCGACGTTATCAACGATGTGCAATCACTAATGAATGTTCGCGCTGCCGAAGAGGGCATTCCTTTGACGTTTCAATGGAAATCGAAAGTCCCCGAACAAATCTCGGCGGATCAAATCCGTGTCCGGCAAATCTTGGTCAATCTGATTGGCAACGCAATCAAGTTCACTGACGAAGGTGAAGTGAGAGTGACGATCGAAGTTCTGCATGACTCGCATCCCCCCAAGCTCGAAGTTGCTGTTCACGATACCGGGATCGGGATGACGCCGCAGCAGCAGGAGCAACTCTTTACACCCTTCAGCCAACCAAGTCAGCAACATTCCACCAAGTTTGGTGGCACAGGGCTCGGTCTGAGCATCAGTAAGCGGCTCGCGGTGGCAATGGGAGGTGAGATTCAAGTTCAAAGCGAAGCGGGTGCTGGCAGTTGCTTTACATTCTCATTGCCGCTGTCCGAACAAGAACTTGATTCATTGGTCCACGCGGATAAAGACGAAAGTAACGTTGTAATAACTTCAGATGATGATCTATCACTGCCGCAACTCGATGCCCGCGTGTTACTCGCCGATGACCGTCGGGATGTCTGGCGAATTGGAAAGTATTTCTTGGAAAAGTGTGGCGCCGACGTGCTGGTTGTCGAAGACGGACAACAAGCCGTCGACGCGACGATGCGCGCCGCGGACGAAGGACAGCCGTTCGACCTGATTCTGATGGACATGCAAATGCCCGTCATGACGGGACGTCAAGCAGTCGAGGCGATTCGTGATGCCGGTTTCACGTTACCGATCATCGCCCTGACCGCCGACGCAATGGCGGGTGAACGCGAGTCCTGTATCAAAATTGGCTGCGACGAATATTTCCCTAAGCCGATCCACGGCGTACGTCTGATGAACCTGGTTGCATCGTTGATACAAGACGATCGTAACAACACCGACCGCTAGTGCGGTATCTCCGTTGATGTGGGTTTATCGTAGGCCAGGAACTGTTCTGGCAAGGCTAACCGGGAACATGTACCGGGCTACAGAAAAACTAAGAACACACGACCACAGTGGTCGGATGATTTGATTGTTCGCAATACACGTCCAGGAATTTGCCAGAGTGTGGTCAATTGCACCTGGGCTCTGCGACTTCGATACAGGTCGAAACCGAATTTCAATAAGCCCGAAATTCCACAAAACCCGAACGATCGCAGAAAATGAAAGTTTGGACCTGCATGTTCCGCGAATTAGACGGTGAGCGACATTTGAGGCAATCCTGGCACGCCCCTTGCTTTGTTGATCAATCACAGGGTTGACATTATTCCCTGATAGATTGCTTCATTCGTTTTTTGACGGGCGCGAGATGCAGACACAAAAACGTAAACTACCCGATGGAATCCTGGACGCCGTCGGAAATACGCCGCTCGTCCAACTGTCCCGCTACTTGGATCAATCGCGTGTACGACTTTACGCCAAACTGGAGGCTTTCCAGCCAGGCGGCAGCGCCAAGGCACGACCCGCTCTAGCGATGATCCAGTCCGCCTTGGAGTCCGGTCAGATCCGTCCCGGATCAACCGTCATTGAATCATCCTCTGGCAACATGGGAATCGGGTTGGCTCAAACCTGTCGACGCTTTGGCCTGCGGTTCATCTGTGTCGTCGATCCCAATGCACAACAACAAAATGTTGACATCATGCGAGCCTTGGGCGCGGAAATTGACCGCGTAACAGAACCCGTCCACGGCAATTTTCTCTCGGCAAGACTCGCTCGTGTTTGCTATCTCTTGGAAAACACTAACAACAGTTTTTGGCCCAACCAGTATGCGAACCTTGATAATCCGTTGGCACACCAGCGCGGAACCATTCGCGAGATTGACGGAGCATTGGGGGACGATCTCGATTATCTGTTCGTCGCTACCAGCAGCACCGGGACAATTCGTGGATGCCAGGACTATCTACGTCAACTTGGTCGATCGACGACCGTTGTAGCGGTGGATGCGGTTGGCAGTGTGCTCTTTGGGGGAAATCCAGGACCTCGCTCTATTCCCGGATTAGGCGCGGGACGGCTTCCCCCATTGGCTCGCGACTGCGACGTAAAAGTAGTTCAACGAGTTACGGATTTGGATTGTGTCGTTGGTTGCCGCCGCATGGCACAGCGCGAAGCGGTTCTGGTTGGCGGATCGGCCGGTGGTGTGTTGGAATCGGTTCGGCGGATGCAGAGTTTGTTGCAGGGTAAAACGTGCGTCGCCATCCTGCACGATTCGGGAACTCGGTATCTGGACACCGTTTTCAACGACGACTGGGTGCAAACAGAGCTCGGGCGTTCACCGCGGCAAATTGCCGAACTTGTGCAGAACGGTAGTGATCCCAGCCGATGCTATGGACAGTGTGGCGCGGCATGAGCATCTATCGATCAAGACCACAAACGATGGATGATCTGGTGATTTCCAACAGCCAATCTGATGGCGCTTTGCGAATCGCCGTGGTCGGCTGTGGGCCAAAAGGAATGTACTGTCTGGAAAGGCTTGTATCGCAACTATCACCAATTCCCGACTCCGTTCGTGTCCACGTAACGATATTCGACGCGGCCGATTATTTTGGTGCGGGCAACGTCTATCATCCCGACCAACCTGATTTCCTGCGTCTGAATTTTGCCGCGAAACATGTCAACGCGTGGATGACTGAGCCGTCGGGTCCTAACAACGGATCATCGCTTGGCGGGGGCCAGTTATGCAATGCAAAAACCGTCGCTGGCCCAAGCCTACTGCAGTGGCTTGCTATTCACGAACCGACCCTGGCTGATGGTGAGGCTTACGTCCCACGCTCCGTCGTCGGGAGATATCTGCACGAATGTTATCAGCGGGTTCGAGCCGAGTTGTCACAACTTGCCGACGTGTGCGAAGACCGCCGATCGGTCAAACAGATCACACGTTATGGTGACCGCTGGTTGCTAACGGTCGATCAGGATTCTTTTCTGTACGACGAGGTCCTTGTAACGGTCGGTCACGAGGGTTGGCGAGCCGCCCCGCATGTCGAAACGATTGTTCCGACACGAACGATCCCAAGCGTTTATCCGGTCCAACCACAATTATCTCCAAGGAAGATTCCGCCGCAATGCACCGTTGCGGTTCAAGGTTTTGGGTTGACGTGGATTGATGCCGCCCTGGCACTGACCGAAGGCCGCGGCGGAACATTTGATCGTCACGACGGCGAATGGACGTACCAGCCCAGTGGAACAGAGCCCAATCGGATCATACCATTTTCACGTAGTGGACGTCCGATGCTTGCCAAACCAACCGACACACTGGTTCGCGCGCCAAAGAACTTGGACGAAGTATGGCGGTTACACTGCAAACAAATCCACGACATCGATGATCGCGAAATTGATTTTGA
This sequence comes from Pirellulaceae bacterium, assembly GCA_013002105.1. The sequence goes on from JABDKS010000073.1 coordinate 46,481, forward strand.
AAAAGTCCTGTGGCCCATCATCTGTCAAGCCGCCAATGATGCGTTGGAGCTTTGCGACGCGTCGGCCCCGCGCGTGGAGCAGTGGTTCGATGATTGGTTGACCAATGACTGGGATCACATGGCGATCGTCCAGGCGATGCAGCATTCATGCGAAGTCGCCGCCGGTCAGCGAGACGTCGATCCCCCCTGGGCACTCGGACAAGCGTGGCGAAGCCTCTATTGCGAACTGGTCCCGGCAATTAGCCACGGGCGAATGAAGTCGGAGAGCTGGGTTGTATTCCGTCGCATCGCTGCCGAAATGGAGCGTATCGCATTTGGACCTCCCGGCGAAAACCTGCGCCGAATTTTAGCGCTGGTACGAGCGAACATCGTTGATTTCCGATTTCTGCAAAGCCCTCACGTTTGCCGAAACCTGAATAGCCTCCAAATTTCCAACAATGGCAGGACCGCAATTGCTGATCGGGTCATTCATGCGGTGATTCCTACGCCTCTAAATGCATCGCTCGGTGGACCAATCGCATCCCTTGTGATGCAAGGCTTGGTCATGCGAAACAAGGCAACCGGTGCCATCGATATTGATCCCGCCGGGAATCCGATTGATCCCGATGGGAACCCCTTGCCTGGCTTGGCCGTCATTGGTCGCCCCACAGAGGGATGTGTCTTGGGTAACGACACACTCAGTCGTAAGCTCCACTCACATCCGCATCATTGGGCCGGTCGCGTTGCCAAGCGATGTGCAAACTGGCGCGGCAAGTCATAAAGCGAGAATCAGGCTGCGAACAGCCAACGGACATCCACTCTATTGCCGTACAGTCGTACAATTGACAATCTTGTCACCCTGGCTGTGTGGCTTCACAGTTTCTTGCGCCAACTGCTTCAGAAAGAAACTCTCAACCGAGCCGCTGATCACGATTTGTCCGCCGTCGACATTGACATCGAGACGCCGGATGGAAGGATAAGGACTCGCCGCAATCGCGTCGAGCAACACCGCAAGCTGCTCGGTCAAACACGATCTCTCTCTGAGACCGGCATGCCGGCGGCTCGTTCTACCGCTATCCGATTTGCGATTAGCTTGGATGTTTGACAAAGCGGCTATCCCCGGGCTCTTGCGAGTTCGAATAACAATTACTGAACTAACTCCCGCATCTTTGATGCCGACTTTCGAAAACCGTGGTGGATAGCCGTTGTTACAGTAATTCAGCGTTCTGCGGCAACAGCGATTGGCCGATGCGCCGTCAATTTGCTCGCTGCCGCACCGATCCCGTGAACGTCTCAGAGAATCGAGTGCATCTGAGACGGATACCGGGCGGGCGAACCGACTCGATTGAATGACACTGGGTGTCGCTTGCACTTCATTGCCATGGCCGACAAACTGATCGTTGCTTCGATTTCGAGACCAAGCAATCAAGCGGCGAAAAACCTGTCTGAGGTTCGATCGGCGACGATATCGTGCTGGTCGCACGCAACATTGCGGTTTGCTGAATTGGGTGTTTGCACATTGGGAACACGGTCTGCGCCGTGAAACACCAAGTTCACGTTTTTTCGACGATCGCAACACGCCTTATTTGTTAGGCAAACTTTCGTGCGACGATCGACCCTTTCTGCGGCAGGATCAAGTCACAAGACGTTTACTCAAGGCAGCTGAATGTCCAAACCATGGTTGAAACGGTTCGTAAAATTCGCCAACGCGACGGCTCCCGCGAGCGAGACGAGTTGTTTGTCATTTAAAAATTTCTTCAATTCGGCCACGGTACCGTTGTCGACCTTGGCAGACTCGGTTAGCTGTTGAGCGTAAGTCAGAACGGCTTTTTCCTGATCGTCAAACAAATCACTGCTGGCATGACTATCGATCGCAGCGAGTTGTTCATCGCTTAATCCAGCCTGCTTTGCTGCACCACGATGGTAGTGCGAACAGTAATCACAAGAATTGATCTGAGACGCTTTGTAGTAGGCTAGCTCCCGAAACTTGCCCGGTAGATCATTTTGGATTCCGTCATTGATTTGTGTCATTCCGCCCAACAGGTCAGGCTGATATGCCGCGGTAGAAAAGATATTCAAAGACTGACCAAACTTGTCTTCGATTGCATTCAAGATGGGCTTGGAGTCTTCGGGAGCTTCGTCAAGCGACAAGGGTTTTACGTGGGGCATGGTGATGTCCTGGATTCGTCGAGGAACGATTTCAATAGAGTGACCTGTACGACCGCGACGCGTTAGCGTGGCGATTGATTCTGCGGAGGCTGTAGTTCGTCGGGTGCATCCAAGCCAGACGGCTCGCCCAGTTCGTTTAATTTCTGTTCCAGCGTCTGCTCAGCATCATCCACCAATTCACTGGCCTCTCTTTTGGCCTCCTGGATGTCCTCTTTCGCTTCTTCACGCGCATCGGCAACCGTTTCCACGGCGTCCTCTTCTGCATCGGCGACGATATCAGCTGCTTGTTCGCGAGCGTCTTCCAACTCGGCCGCCGCTTGTTCTGCCTCGTCACGCAACGTCTCTGGTTCGTTTTGACAACCAGTGACCAATGTTGCAGCGATACAAAGGGCGATTGCTGTAAATTTGTTAAGCATGTTTCGTTTCTCCGAACACGGTATCAGGTTATTGGTTTCACTGTTTGGGACTGTGAATTAGTTTCTTGTTGACGAATTCCAGAATCCCCAGGTGCGACAACTCACGACCGTATCCGGAATTCTTGATTCCGCCAAATGGCAATTCTGCTTGGGAGTTGGTCGGCTCATTGATAAAGACCATGCCGGTGTCGATCTGTTCCGCGACCCGACGACCGCGATCTAGGTCACGCGTATAGACGGAACCGCCAAGTCCATAGGACGAGTCATTGGCCAACCGAATCGCCTCCCTTTCATCTGGGACGACATAGACGCTGGCTACTGGTCCGAACAGCTCCTCGTCATACGTCGGCATACTTGTCTCAATATCAGTCAAGATCGTGGGATTAAAGAACGCTCCTTCACGGTCAGGCCGGTCACCACCGAGCAAAACAGTGGCACCAGCGTCAATGGTGCCTTTGACCTGCTTTTGCAAATTCACGGCCGCCTGCTCGGTCGAAAGCGGAGCGACCTCAGTCTCCTCGTCGGCAGGATCACCCAACTTCATATTTTCCATCTTGGCTTTGAATGCGGCCAGAAAATCATCCGCTACCGATTCGACGACAATAAAACGTTTTGCAGCGACACAAGATTGGCCAGCGTTGACCATCCGACCTTTGACCGCCATCTCGACGGCGTGGTCCAAATCGGCATCGTCCAATACAACAAACGCGTCGTTGCCACCCAGTTCAAGAACGGAACGTTTCAAATTCTTCCCAGCCGCACCGGCGACAGCGGCCCCCGCCTTTTCACTGCCAGTCAGCGAAACACCCTGGATCCGATCGTCCTGGATGATCGATTCGACGAACTCGTTCGGGATGAACAAATTTGTGTAAACGCCATCGGGTAGACCACATTCGTCAAACAGTTTTTCGATCCGCTCGGCACACTGCGGTACGTTCCCGGCGTGCTTCACCATCACAGCATTGCCGGCCATAATGTTGGGCATCGCGAAACGTGTGACTTGGTAGAACGGAAAATTCCAGGGCATCACGCCCAGTAACACTCCGACCGGAGTGTACTGGATGTACGCATCCGCATCGTCAACCTGCATCGGTTGGTCCGCCAAGAATTCCTCTGCACCATTGGCATAAAACTCAGCGATCTCGGCACAAAAGGTGATCTCGTCGCGACTCTCCGAAATCCGTTTTCCCATTTCTAGCGTGATCATTTCCGCAAACTCGTCGGTGCTGTCGCGCAATCGCTGAGCGAAGTTCAGGATAATCTTCTTACGCTCGCCAAAACTTGTGTTTCGCCATTTCGCGAAAGCTTCGTGTGCGGTGTCTAAACACTCCATCGCCTGATCCTTGGTCATTGGATCATAAGATTTCAGTTCTTCGTTGGTCGTGGGATTAACACTCTTGATAGACATAAAATTCCAGTAATTCGGTTGGGAATGGATCGCCGGGACGGTCGTGCGGATCGCTCAGCGTGTGGATTCCGTGAGTTTCTCGCTGTTGGCTTGTTCGTAGGTCGGAAAGTCAACGTAGCCTTCAGGGCCAAACGAATACCAATCTTCCATCTCAGCCTGCTTGTTAAAGTCCCAGCCGTTTGCAAACCGTTCGACCAAATCTGGGTTGCTGATGTACGGACGGCCAAAGGCGATCAAGTCAGCGTGTCCATCAGCGATTCTTTTCTCGGCTTTCTCCTGGTCGTAGCCACAATTGCCCATCAGCCGACCTACATAAAAACTGCGGAACTCCTCCAGCGTCATCGGGTCACCCAACTCGTGAAAGCCGAATGACAATCCGTCGATGACGTCCAGCCATGCCAGATCGTACGCATCCAACTCCATTGCTGCGTACGTAAAGGTTTCTCGGTAGTCAGGCGATCCCATATCATTGAAATCGCCATTGGGCGAAAGCCGCACACTGATCCTGCGCGGTGACCAAACCGTTTTGCAAGCTTCCACGATCTCTCGTAAGAAGCGAAAACGATTCGCAATCGTTCCGCCATATTGGTCGGTACGGTGATTTGTTTTGGACTGCAAAAATTGGTCGATCAAGTAGCCGTTAGCTGCATGAATCTCAATTCCATCAAACCCCGCACGTTTGGCATTTTCGGCGGCCTTTCGATAGTCTTCCACGATGCCGTGGATTTCCTCCGTCTCCAGAGCGCGCGGCGTCTCGTGCTCTTTCTTCTCGCCCGATGGCGTGTGAATTTTGTCGCCCTCATGTCGAATCGCTGACGGTGCAACTGGCAGATCACCATTGAGAAAATCGCTGTGTGATGCGCGTCCGGTGTGCCACAACTGCAAGAAGATCGGCGTATCGTGCGAGTGAACTGCGTCAGTAACGAGCTTCCAACCTTCGACTTGATCGTCGGTCCAGATGCCAGGTGCCTGTCGCCAGCCAACGGCTTGTGGCGAGATAAACGTGCCCTCTGTGATAATGACGCCAGCCGAAGCCCGCTGACAGTAGTACTGTGCCATTAACGAATTTGCAGTCATCTCCTCGCCGGCTCGTGCACGTGTCATCGGGGACATAACGACCCGGTTGTTAATCTCTAAACCATCCCACGACAGCGGTGATAGTAGATTTGGACGGTTATTACTCATCAGTAATCCTTTGTTGGTTATAAAAGCCAGTTTTCACTCGTATCGATAACAATACGCAAAACTCATGCCATTGGATTCACGGTTCGGGCGCGGACCCGCTGTCCTAGGAGTGTGAATCCACCACTGTCGGTAGGCCCCATACTTCCGGCGCCGAATTGCTCAATTCTGGACTGCCGATAAACCGCAGAACTTGATTCCACAGATTGCGTTGCAGAAGAACGGAATTGTGCGTGCCGTTGACGGTGATGTGGTTGGACCTTGAATCGTCCACAGTTCGGATCCACCAATCCCAGCGGGCCCAGATCGTCATGCGATCAATCGAGGCGGGTAGTTCAAGATTGATCGACGCGGCATCGGAGTTTGCCAACACGGACAATTCGGGAATCCAATGCCGAAAAACGGGTTCGCCAAGTGCGGCGATCGGCACCGATGTGACAACGGGACAAATCGAGCAGAATTTTGTGATACGACCCGCGGCTTGGTTATCCGAGATTGAACGAAGCAGAGCCCGCCGCGCCACCCAATCGCCAAAGCTGTGGGTCACCAGTGTCACTTCGTCAAATCGTTTGCACAGGCCAGTTAGATGATCGGCCAGAAGATCGGCGACAGCTCGGGGCTGTTTCAAAATATGCGGATGATCCCAAACTTCGACGCTGGCAAGTCGACTACGTAAGAACCGGTCCATCGGCTTCATCAACCAACGCGGCGACAAGAATCCAGGCACGAGGACCAATTGGCGTCGCGGTGCGCCGGTCACACCGTTACCTTCATCGGATCGGTCGATTTTTTGACGCCAGGCACTTCGCCAGGCGGTTCAATCCAGCCATGTCGTTTTGCATGGGCCGAAATCTCACTCGAATCGGATATCAACACGAACGGTGTGTCTGCTGCGTCGCAGACCTCGTGAGCCTGTCCAAGCATCTCTTCATCTTGCGATCCCACGTTGCGAATGTAAATCGCCAGAATTCGTCCTGGAAATTTTAACGCGACCTGGCTATAGATTTGCGCGTCATGTTGTCCCGAATCTCCCAACAAGATGAATTTCATCTCCGGGTAAGTTCGTAGGATCGACTCGATCTTATCACCTTTATGCGAGTGGTCTCCACCGAGCGAAGCATTCCCACCGACTCCCAGATCTCGCAGCAAAACGGGTCCGCGAGGCAAGTCGACTGCCTCTAGAAACTCGATCAACATCGAGTACAGATTCCAAGGGCTACTGGAAACGTAGAAGACCGGATTCACATCGGGAACCCCGTTGACTCGTGATAGATCACGATAGAGCCGGGCGACACCGGGCAATGGTAATCGCGTGTATGCGTTATGGGTCAGCGACCACAGAAACATTCTCCAGCGGCTGGTCACCTGACTGTGCAGGACGGTATCGTCGATATCGCTGATAACACCAAAACGTGCGTGGTCTTGTGGTATCAAGCAATCACAGGGATAGCGTTCTTGACTGGCCCGGCCGTAAGGGATCTCGTCCAAAGTCGCATGCAAAGTGTGCCATCCGCTATTTCGCTCTCGATCCAAATCGATGCGCGTTTGCGTGTACCCTTCTTCATCGCTGATGCATTGAACTGTGTGCTCACCGTCGGTGACCGACAACCGAGAGGTTGGCACCTCGTCGCTTTCCCATTGATGAAACGCAGCAGTGATGTTCTTCCAGAACGAGTCGTGGATGGTTGATTTCGCACGCTCGGGATCACGTAGAACACGCCCGCTGAACTGGAGAAACTCCGCGGTACCATAAGTTCGGTAGGTTTGGATTCCGATAATCCATTCTCCCCGCCGCTTCCCCAACAAAGCAGTGGCAAGGCGGTCCCAACCACGCTCGGCGATTTGCAAGACACGATTGATGAACGAGTTGGATTTCACAGATAACGCTCCCAAGTAAGACCTAGATCACGACCGACTTCAAGATGCTCAAAGCACGGCCAAACCCCCGCTCGAATCCGCATCCGAATACGAGAGAGGGCCGGTGCTAGTTGTCAGAGCTTACGAATTGGCTGCCTCATAGTCTCCATTGGTGGAACTCTCTTCTTGGAAGTTTTCGTATCGCCATTGTGCGCGTGACTGGGGTGGATTCTCACCAGCCGGCCAACCCTCGCGCTGTTTGGTCCGATCACCATCGGTCGCTTCGGTTTGATCATGTAGTAGCACCACACTGGTTGGATAAGGCATATCGATCATCGCATCGTCCAATGCCTCCTTGATCGCCCTCATTACTTCGCTTCGGACGTTTACCACATCGCTACGACGCGGATCAGTCCACCAACGAGCACGAAGATTCACGGTGCTGCCGGCCAATTCCCAAACCAAAACTTCGGGCTCCTTGTCCGTGATCACACCATCGACTTCTTTCATTGCCTGCAGCACACGCTTGCAAGCTTCGCCGATGTCATCGCCGTACCCGATTCCAACGTCGTATTCGCTACGACGCAGGTCGTGTGCGGTCATAACAGTCATCGCATTGGTATAAACCTGACCGTTGGGGATAATGATTCGACGATTGTCGTAAGTGCGTAAGATGGTCGATCGGGTATCAATCTGTTCAACCGTCCCCTCTGCACCCTCGAACACCACTTGGTCGCCTTCCTCAAAGGGACGACGTACTAAAATCAAAATGCCGGCCATGAAATTTTGCAACAAGTCCTTAAACGCAAAGCCAATCGCGACGCCACCGACGCCCAGCGTGCTGAGCAACTTGGCGAAATCAACCGACGGTGCAACGACCGCGACCGACACCAGGAACCCGATCAAAATCGTCGTCCATTTCGCCAACCGCCCCAAGACCTTGCTCAGATTCGCCGATTCATGACTGGTTGTCGCTCGCTGGACCAGTCGGCCCACAATCCACGCGAGCACGATAAATGCGATGAAAACGACGACTGCAATCAACAGTTTGGGTAGTAAGGCAAAAAAGCCCGCAACCAAGCCGCTAAGCGTCCCCCAAGTTTGATCCAGCCCTTCGCTGAAACTTGGCAACGATGCTGTATCGCTGGCGGTGGCGGCAGTTTCAGAAGCTGCTTGGGTCGTTTCAGTAGTAGCAGTGTTGGTGTCGGTAGCTTGCATTGGATGAATTGTTGGTTTTGCGGAATACTCAAGTGCCGCCGGGGAGCGGATTCATTTACGTGGAATACTGCAACGCAACAAGCGGGCCAAAAACGCATTCGGACGCGAAAAAAAATCCCACTGATGGGTTCTGCGCCAACTTACTGCTGGGCGTTGGCGATATTGGGTGCTGATCGACCACGCTGGTGTTCCAACTGTCACATGTC
>JABDKS010000116.1 GCA_013002105.1 Pirellulaceae bacterium
ACCAGGGTGATCCCGTCGCCTATGTTCACCAGTTGAACGCCGAACTTGATCGACGCTTGGACGAAGTCCAACGACGCGAAAGCGAAGTCAAAGAACTGCAAGCACTCTTGCAGCAGCAAAGTGAAACACGCGATTGCAGCGGCGTAGCGATTGGAGCAGCAGCCATTGCGGAGTTGGTCGAAGGCGACGAATTGATTCGCGAAGAACGCGAAAAGCTGCAGAGTTTGCAAGCTCAGTGGGAAGAACGATTCCGCGAAAGCGAAATCACCGCCTCGCTGGAACGTGCAAAGCTATCGCGTGAACGTCGCGAGTTAGCACTCAAGAACGCGGAACTGGAAGAACAGCTAGTACATTTCCGCCGCGAATCGGAAGAAACCCGCGCTCTCGGCGGTGGTACATCACGACGCTGGATGGCCAAATTGGGACTGACCGACGTCGGAGACTGATAGCACCCATCGGTGATTCCTCGGCAGCCGTTTTGTACGACGTGCGGCAGGACGTCTTGTACGACTTGCTGATTAACTTGCGGTACAGCTTGCAATACAACGCCCCGAATGCGGATCGCCTTGTGATCCGATTGCTCAAGCGCATAACAAACGGCCGAGAACGAATCTCGGCCGGAACGATCGCGCAACCTTTCTGGTGCGAGACGATTGTCAAATAACGCTCACCGTTATTTCTTGCGGTGACGGATCTTTGCTCGCATGCGTCGTTTCTTTCGTCCTACCTTACGCCTACCTTTACCTGTTCGTTTGGTACCCACCTAGTTCATTCTCCAATCAATTCGTCGGATTTACTTGGTAACCGACAATAAGGTTTTGATGTGGAATGTTGGCCAATCCCAGTTTCAGATCGGGAAAATGCGGCCCAACACCCGTTGACTGCTCCTGCAGCCTACCAAAACCACGCTGATGAACAAGGCGAAATCGAGGCCGTCGGTCGCCCGCTAACGCCATCGACCCCGCAAAACAGCACGAAAACCACCAGCGGATTGCTTCGACAATCGGGCCCGACGCCGTCGCAACCTCGCTCGACAGGGTTCCATTCTCGATTCCTGGCTACCCAATCGACGGGTTCGCTTCGCGGTCGTAGACCGCATGTACCGTCTCAAACGTCTCGGCTTTGATTTTGAATTCCGGCTCCGCATCGGTGTAACGATTGCAGTGGTCGACCAGGACACGATACAAGAACCGGAATAGATGACGCGGCACGCGCAGTGTTTTGAATGCCGACAACATTCGTTGATAATCCAATTCGTCGGCAAACAAGTCCTTTGGCTCAGGCGACGCACCATCGGCCGCACAAGCCATCATCCGCGCCCTCGCGAGGTCGTACAGCGATTCCCCGGTCCACTGAAACGCGGGAATCACATTCTGTTTGTCCAAGCGGGCACGTTCGTGAAATTCTCGCGACTCGCGTTCCATGTCGCGATACAACTCTTGCGGGAACATCATCTTGAAGCCGAGGCCGGGGTGCTTGAGCAGCTTGTTATCTAACAACGGCCAAACAAACCGTCGCATCAACTCTGGCTTGCCGCCGGTCATGTGGGGCTCATCGATCCGGTCCATTAAAACAACCGTCCCGGCGAATCCGAGTTGTTCCAACACAGTCTGAAACTTCTGCAGCAATTCGTAGCGGTCATCGGTGCGGTCGTAACGCGGGAGCGGCTGAGTCGCCAGTTCTTTGGCCGGAATCCGTTGCAATGTCCGCCGGACCGGACCGACTTCGCGTTTTCCCACTCGCATGTGCCGACGAATCCCCAACGCCAAGTAGTGACAGCGGACCGTGCGGATCAAAAATGGTAATGCACCCAATAGAATCAATACCGGCACCAACCACAGCAACCGCGAGTCGGGTCGATTTTCGCCAAAAACCGAATTGAACCAATCCAAGAAACTTTTCTGATCGCTGGCCGCGACTGCATCCGCACCCGCGGTCGCTGCGGGATCTTGCAGGACCAATCGGCTGACCAAATGGACATCAGCCATCCTGCTGATCGCCTGAACATCCGCTGCGTCCGGTGCCGCCGGCGTTTGGTCCGGCAAAGGTCGCAAAAACAACAGCGCAAAGAACGCGACTACGAGCAACGTCCAAACAATCGCAAACCAACGACTGCGTTTTGCGGACAAATTACCGTATCGCAATTTTTTGCGGAGCGAATTCCAACGCCCCAAGAAGGACGCTTCGGTCGACTGGTCGTAACAGGAGGCCAACAAGAGCATGTCGCGTGCTGCCGTGCGATCCAGCTTTTTCAACGTGGCTCGATCGATACTCTTTTCAGAATCCTGTTTGCCAGACGCCAAAATTTCATCGGTCAGTTTGGTCACACCCAAGCACAAAATCGCGTCCATGTGATCCCACAACTTCCACGCCTCCAAAACCTTCTCCGGCTTCCGAGTCGTTCGGCGGCTCATCCGTTCGCAGAAATGATCTAAGAACGGATTGAAATCGTCGTAGCGGATAATGAACACCCGCTTATTGGGATTCTCTTGGTTGTACTTCTGCAAATGGCGGTCAATTTGCAATCGCATCGCCGTTTTACCGGATCCCTTTGGCCCGAAAATCATCGCGGTCGATGGATCCGTTGGATCGCCGTAGACCTTGTCCCAAATCGGGTGATAAGCACTGCTGATGCAATACTCTTTGAAGACTTGGTCGGTCTGAGCGTCCTCCTCCGCAAACGGATTGCGAACGATTCCGTGGTGCTCCAAAAAAGTCTGAATATTCATCAGCGTGCATCTTGCCTATCGAGATCCGAATGTGCCTACCCCTGGAAATCCATCCATTACTTTTCGATGCTCTTGATCATCTTCACAAATGCTTCACGGTTTGCTTTGACCACGGCAGCGGGCCCAATCATTTTGACGAAGTACTTGCGGCCTTCGGGATGCACCAAGATCGCTCCGGTCATTGCATAGTCTTTTCGCTCGACCACTTTGCCACCCGCAAATGGACCGCCCCCCATCCGTTCGGCAAAGCTGCCGTTGACATCGACCAGATGAACTTGCCAATCACCGATTTTCATTGCTTCGGTTTTTTGCTGCTCCGGGTCACCGCCGGCAAATTGCCCCTGCCAGCGTTTGATGTTTGCGTCGACGTCGCCGCCGGCGGCCATCATCGTCACGCGTGCGGTCTGGGCATCATCGCCGTCACCGGCTTTGGCCTGAAATTCATGTTCGATGATGCGTGACTTGGCTTCCGCCCGTTTGAACGCCGGTGGCACCTCCATCGTTGCCGCACTGAAAACACTGATCGTTTCAGTCTTTTCGGCTTCGGCAGCAGGCTTGTCGGCGTAGCTGACTGTCGGCCCGGCCAATGACAACGCAAATAAGGAAACGGACATGGCAATCACTAATCGATTCACAAAACAAGGCTTATCAAATTGACGCATCGATTTCACTCCGAAGCGAGGTTGTACAGGTCGAAGGACGAATCCACGTGGTGGAGAAAACAATCAATGCCCCTTTGGCAAACACGTTTCTCCGACGCTAGATAATCTAGTGCAAACGACGCCCGGCGGGTACGGGCAAGCTGGTTGCTGCATGCGGGCCGTCCCGGCCCGAAAGATGCAATACAGCCGCCTCGTCGATGTCGGAACTTGGTCGATGCGGCAACCTAATCGACGCGGGAACTTGCGGACATTGCTGATCCAACGCGGGTTACGGACCCAAATTCCGCATCCCGAACGCAAAAGTTCGCCTGGACAACGCTTTCTGTGTCCGACGCCAGCGCCGATATCGGGGCAGGCTGAAAAAAACCGGCGGATTTGCTGGTCGAATTAGCTTGCCGAGCCGCGCGTGGTCACGAAGATCAGTGCGGCAATCAGCAAGATCGACACGATCCCCAATAACACAATCGACAGCGTCCGCTGCATGGACCTATTTCGACGGTCCGCACCGATGCCACCACGACCGACTAATCGAGCGGGATCGCTGGCCGCTGCGGAAACGTTGGGCGTGTAAGAATTCCCGGTTGCGAAATCAGAATCTTCGTAGCCGAATTCTTCTCCAGAAATCGCAGCTCGGTTTTGGACCGCAGCGTTGAAAGGTTCACCATCGTTTTCACCGCGACGAGCCGCCACATCCTGTCCGACGGGCAGTTGCCCCGATACAGCTTGCCCCGAAACAGCTTGCCCCGAGACAACTTGACCCGAAACAGCTTGACCCGACGCGATCGCTGCATGGGACGACATTCCCACGTTCTCAGCAGCTATCTGACCCGTTTCTTCGCCAGCGCCTTTGTTCTGATCGACACCGCTAGGAATGCCTCGCGAATCCGATTTTTTTGCATCGGGTAAGCGATTTGACAATTCGGGCAGCGCATCAGACGCGGTACGCCATTGCGGCCAACCGTCGCGCCACAGTAACGCCGTCGCTGCGACACGACCTTCGGAAATCCAACTTCGCAAAATATCACCGTTGGCGGGCCCATATTGCCCGCCAGTGGGTGGACGCACGTACCAAGTTGCGTCCGAATCGTGCGTCAAAAAATCCAACGTGGACATTCCGCCGACCGTCGGCACGGCGGACCCCTCCTGAATCCCGCTTGAACCGACATTGTTAGCATCAGACGACACAGTGGCCGATTCCCGATTCGCGATCTGATTGGAGTTCGCGTTGGCGTAGCCATCGACGCTTTGATCCGACTGAACAGTGGCGTCGGCCATCACCGCAACACGCTTGGGCTCTTCGATCGGCGTGGACTGCTCCGCATCCTCTTTGGGAATACGAAATCGCGACGAACAACTCGGACAAATCCCACGTCGTCCGGCAAGTTCCTGTTTGATGTTCAGATGCTTACCGCAAACATGGCAAGCAAAACGAATGCCCATCGAGTTGAATCCTGGCGAGAAGTTTGGACGAGGTGGTGAGTTTCAGACACCACTGCGTTTCCATCATAATCGATCTTTGCCGGCACTCGCCAGAATCTGACGCGACACAAATGACGTAATTCTGGGTTTCGCGAAGCGACGCCCCCCGATTGCGATCCGCATCATTTCCGTAGTCCGCCAAAATCCCCCACAACAATCGCTATGTAGACATTGTCTATGCAAACGCTTGTCGGTCGCTCGATCATCAATCCGGGACATCAAGCCCTGTCGCCCAACTCGCCTGCAATGTGCGGCGAACGTCGCGATGGATCGCGCTAGGGTTGCAGCAACCACCAGACACGGTGCAGCGCCAGCAAGTCATCGTCGCCACGGTCGCGAAGTGCTATGGAAACTTCTTTAACTGACGCCGGCAACTTGCTGACACCAGCCAGGTGGCCAAGATGTTCGACCTGCTGATCGTAATCTTTGATCGACGCTAACCACTGCACCGGCAATTGAGAAGCCTTGAAGGGATAACCCACTGACGCGGGCAAATTCGTTTTGCGTTGCACCGGCAACTGTGATCCCCCGCCCAGATCCGCGATGTTGGCCAGCAGTTGATCGCCGTCGGTTAAATCGCCCAGCTTTCCGCCGATTGAGTTCATGGCAATCTGCAATCGGCTGGACATCGGCAATCGCGAATTCGACGGCAAAGCCGCAGCAAACGCGTCGACCGTGTTCATTGCCTGGAGAATTTCGTCATCCGATGCTGTCAACTGATTCGCCGGCAATAGTGCCGACGGCACCGAACGGCGCGACACCGGTGCGGCTACGACCAGAGCCAACGTTCGTGAGACATCAAACTGAGATGCCAACAAATCATTTGTCAATTTTGTTTCGATATCATCCAGTCGCTCGTGATGGGGAGCGGTGATCGCATCCATGGCCTGGCTACGCAATGGCCGTCCATGGACCATTTGCCAAATCGAATTCACGACACCACGGGCCAACTCCGGGGAACCGATCAATCGATCCGACCACTGCCGAACATCCGCGACGGATTGCTTGTCCGTCGATGGAATCCAACGCGAATCAACACCTGGTTCGACGAACCGCTGACGGCCGTCGGGAAGTTCATAAAACGCCGGTCGCTGATTGGCGTCATCGATCGCAATGACCGACCAATCCCCATCGCGAGATCGTCGCAGACTACGCTGCAAGAAGGTCGAAAACGACCAATACGAATCTTGCCGATCGCCGCCTTGGATCTTTGAATCATGACACTTCGTACAGCGCAGATCGACATTCATCGTGACCGACGCCAATGAACGAACCATCGCATCATGACCACCATTGGCGAACGCTCTGTAGAACGCCGACGTTTGGTCACTTTCGCCGACGAGTAACCTGACGAACTGCCGATCAAAGCCACCGCCCGATTGGATCCCGGTAGCCAAATCACCAATCAGAGCGTCATGTGAATCTTGCGCAAGCCGCTGCGTACCACCGCCGGTGATCTGATCCAACCATCGACGCGCTATCTGTCTGGAAACATTTACATCAACCAATTCGTCACGCAACCGCTTGGCATCGGCCACCGATTCACTGGAAACGTTCACACCGAGGGCTTGCGACACGCGGCCTGCGGTTTGATCGAGCGTCATTGCTTGGGTCGGCTCGATTCCCATCGCCGCCCAGTAAGCTTGCCAATCACGATCTATCTGCTGCGATACAAACTGAATCGACCCAGCGGCCGACGGGGCAGTCGGTCGCTCCAATGAATCGGATGCATCGCCATCCGTTGAATCGCTGCTAGCGATCATGGGTGTGCCTTGCAGTGGAACACGCGGTGACATCGGCCGCGGCGACGGAGACGAGTCACGGTCCATACCATCAGGCCGCTGGTCAGTAGCCCGCTGGTCATCGGGCCGCTGGGTCGCCCGATTTGAATTTTCGGCCAGCGCGTTTGTCGAGCCGCCCTGCGACGGCGACAACGATCTGTCGGTCGCGGACACTCGACCGGCCGACTGCGGATCGACGACCGCCGCATT
This sequence comes from Pirellulaceae bacterium, assembly GCA_013002105.1. The sequence goes on from JABDKS010000116.1 coordinate 6,862, forward strand.
GGCACCGCTTCCTTCAGCCAGCAACGATGAATCGTCGGGATTCTCGGTCGACTCAACACCTCGCAACCAAATCGACAACATCACCGAAGCGGCCAGTATCGCTATGGCCGCGATCCAGGGGCGATGGCTGCTTCGCTTGCGTTGCGTCTGCTTGGCAGCGGCAATTCGAATTCCCGAGTCGCCAGCGGTTGTGCGAACGGGAGGCGAAATCGGTTCACCGTCTACCGGCGCCGGTTGTGACGCCGACCGTCCCAACTGCGCGAGAATCTCGCGCGACAAATCGGGTGCAACCGACCGTCCGTGGGCTTCGGCGAGCAGTGCGTCGAGCGCCTGCTCTTCGTTAGGTGACATTTCGTGGTTCATGGAATGTTTGACTGCTGCAATTTCTCTTCGACGCAGACCTTCAGTTGTTGTTTGGCACGTTGCATCAAGTTTCTAGCACCGTGATCGGTAATTCCTAATGCTTTGCCGATTTCATTTCGGCTGGACTGATCGGCAAATCGCATTCGCAACGCCAACTGTGCCCGCTGAGTCAATTTCGTCAGGCAAACTCGCAGCGCGTCGACTGCCAGGTCACCGGTCATGTCCTTACCAGCCCACCGGTTCCAAATCTCGTCTAACACCATCGGTTCGGCGACTGTTTGCATCCGACCTTGTTTGCGGTGATTGGAAACCAGCAAGTTGTACGCCGTTCGTCGCAGGTAACCCGCCGTTGCCGAATCATTGTGCTGCACAAAATCTTCTCGACGCAGAACCCTCAAGAAAGTCTCCTGCGTCAAATCATCCGCGGTCGCACTATCACATCCGAGCATCCGCAGGTATCGCCAGATACCGCGCTGATGTAGCTCGATCAACTCACCGTGGGAGAGCTGACGATTCGTTTGTGAATGCGTCTCTGTCTGAGTGTTCCGTTGGGGCGAACCATCCTCATCCATCGACGCTTCCTGCGACTCGGGCAAGGAGCCCTCCGTTTCTGGTCGTCTCCGTCTTTGATCGTGTCTGTCTCAATTCAGTCGAGACGAATTCGAAAGCCGTTTCGAGGTCTCATCACACCAGTTCGCTAATCACCTTTCCGCCGCCGGCAATCTTCATGGGACGACCATTCTTACTGGTAAAGGTCGTTTCGGTCGAAATACCGAGTCCTTTGCAAACCGTCGTCATCAAATCTTCGCTGCTGTAAGGCTCCGATTCCACAGCGGTTCCATCACGACTGGTTTCGCCAACCGCCAATCCGCCTTTAATTCCGGCACCGCCGACCACACATGACCAACTACGTGCCCAGTGGTCACGTCCGGCGTTGGCATTGATCCGCGGTGTACGTCCGAATTCGCCCATCCACATCACAGCGGTATCTTGAATCAATTCACGCTGCGCCAGGTCTTCGACCAACGCGCTCATCGCCTGATCGAGTTGCGGCAATTTGGTGTCAGCCAACGTGGCGTGAACGTTTTGATGAAGATCCCAACCGCCCAAGTCGACTTCGATGAACGGCACGCCCGCTTCGACCAGTCGTCGTGCGAGCAAGCAACCTTGCCCAAAACCGTTGGTACCATAACGCTCTTTCACTTCGGTTGGCTCTTGGTCGACCTTGAACGCTTTCATCTGTTCACTGGTCATCAGATCGAGCGTTTTCTTGAGCACTTTGGCATGCTCACTGGCAGGCAGGTCGCGTGTTTTTGCCGCAAAACCACTTTCGATCGTCGACAACGCTGCCATGCGCTGACGCAGCCGCATGTCGTCAAGTTTCATATCCAGGTTACGGATTCGTCCGTTGCTGGTCACCGAAAACGGCGCCCATGCCATTCCCAAGAACCCCGGACCAGCACTCGCACCACCAATCGAAACGAATGGAGGAATTTCCAATTCAGGACGCTGGCTCATCAGTTCGTGAGACAGCACCGCGCCGTAGCTGGGGTGTTCGATGTTCGGATTGGGAACATAGCCTGTGTGCATGTAATAACGGCCGCGTCCATGATCCGCTTCGCGTGTCGACATGCTCCGCACCACCGACAAATGCTTCATCTGCTGAGCCACTTGAGGCAAGTGTTCGGAGATTTGCAGATCGCCGGTCGTCGCAATTGGCTGAAAGGGTCCACCGGTGGGAGCACCCGGCTTCAAATCCCAAAGGTCAATGGTTGGCGGACCACCACTCATCCACAACAAGATCGCCGATTTGCGATTCTTCCTCATCGTCTCAGCATGCGCTTGAATCGAACTTCCCATCAGCGTCGCTGCGCCGACGGCAGCCGACGATCCAGCCAAGTGATTCATAAAGTGCCGACGCGACATGCCGGCAGGTGTTTTCCAGTTTGAAATCATCGTTTGTTGCCTAGGAGCAAAAGGTTAAACGGCTTTGCTTGATCGAAAGTGTATTGAAGCAGTCATTCGTAGTCAGTTGGATCGGTATTTGAATCGCGTCAGTGGCAATCCACTGTCGCAACATCGTCGATGCGTCTCAGTGTTGCATGATGAATTCGTTGCTATTCAAAATGGCCCACCAAAGGTCTTGCATCATTTCCTTTTCGTCGCCTTTGCGTGCCATTAACAACTGTCTGGCAACGCCCATCTCTTTGGTCGTTGGCCGTCGAGCCAAACCGGCCATGAAAAGTTTGGTCACACGATCGGTCGGCGACTTACCGTCTTTGTAGACACGGTCAATGAAACTGCCCGCGCCGATACCGGTCGCTTTCTTGGTCAAATCACCATTGAACAGCATCAATGCCTGTGGAATCGAACCGTTGAACGTCGTCGCCTCGTCGCCTTCGTCGGTGCCAAACGCAATCACGAATTGCTTCAACCACTCACGCCGTTTCTGCTCTTGTTCTTCGTAGCTGCCAGCAGACGATGCTTTGGTCGCCGTGACCAGCGATTGATACAACTGTTCGGCGCTCATTTGACGCAAGTAGAACCGCGAGAACTTCGGCATCTCACCGACCGACGGGTCATCAATTTTGTTGTTGCCGCCCAAGATCGGAGCGAGGTTATATGGCTTGCTGAGTGTGATCCACGTGATCAGTTGTTTCAAATCGTAACTGGCCTTGCGAAATTCTTTACCCAGTGCGTCCAACAACTCCGGATGCGAGGCGTGCGTATGTGGCCCAAGGTCATCAATCGGCTTGGTGAATCCATGTCCCAAAAACTGCGACCACATGCGATTGACAATCATCTTGTCCAGATACTCACTCTCGAGCATCAACCGCCCCAACTCGGCCCGTCGATTGACGTCGCTGACAAAACCGCTGACACCAATTGCCGTACCGTCGGTAAAGACAGGATAGGCGACTTTGGTCAAACCGTTACGCAGCTCGTAAAAGACCAATGCGTCTTCGGGATCATTCGATTCGCCGGCAAAGTCCTCGTTGACCAATTCTGCCGACTCGATGTCACGCGTCCCATCGACGAAGCGACGAAGAGCACGGGTTTGACGAAAGAACGAATTGAACTCCCAAAACTTTTGTTGCTTCCACTGATTGAACGGGTGATTGTGACATTGCGTGCATTGCACTTGTTGACCCAAGAAAATCCGCGACGTGCTGCTGGCGGCCAACACAGCTTTCTCTTCGTTAACCTTGTTGATCAAGAAGTTCACCGCGCCGTTGAAATTCTCCGTGCCAGGCTTGGTGCTGCCTTCGGCCGCGACCAATTCGTAAACTATTTTGTTGTAAGGCTTGTTCATCGCGAACGAATCGCGCAGATACTTCTGCATTCCGTCGCGACTTGTCAAATCGCGACGGTCGGTACCACCGCCACGTCCGATTAAAAGGTTGGTCCAAATCGTTGACCAATGACCGGCATACTCTTCGGTGTACTTGTCGTCGTAAAGCAACGTGTCGACTAACTTGGCTCGTTTATCAGCACCCCGCTCGCCCATGAAATCAGCTAACTCGTCGGCCGTTGGAATGCGTCCAATGACGTCCAAGTAAACGCGTCGACACCAAGCCGCATCGTCGACCTCTTTGGCCGGTCGGATCTCGTAATCATTCCAGCCTTGCTCGATCGCATCGTCGATCGTGGCAACCTGAGCCGGTACCGATGGGTCGGCACCGACCGACGCCGGTGAAAACAACACCGGTTGCAGAACCAGGGCCAGGGCGATCGAGGCAAAAAGAGGCAATCGAGTCATGGTGGACTGTTTCCTGGAGAATTTGTTCCTGGAGAATTTGGGCGTCTCAAAGTGAAACGACCGTGGAGGCAGAATGTACCCAAAATCATTCTATTCGGCTGGTTTTAGCCGTACCAAGACGAATTTGCGATTCGCAGGTCCTTTTCCAGATCAGCACAGGATGTGCACGAGACGGCAGAAAACGCCCAATCCGCCCAGGAAACGGATCTGCCCGGCAACGGATCTGCCCAGCAACTCGTCAGCGACATTGGGCAACCAGCGACCATACCCTGAGACGCCAGTCGCGGCCAAAACGCGACCGTTCAGCCAGTCGGTCCCGTATCAGTGGGAATTGTCGATGAAGCACCAGCTGCCGTCGTCCAGCTCCGATGACCACAGATTTCGCAATTCTTGACCGCTGATCAAGCTGTGCAGCACCGTCGCGATGGGATCGGGTGCCACGATGGCGATCACGCCATCACGGCTTTTTCGAAGACATTTTTTCAGCGATTTGGTCACTCGCGCTCGCGCTTCGCTGATCCGCTCGCCCTGCGGGGGACAAAGCTCCACCGGCGTATCAATGCCTTGGCGGTACACCCGCGGATGGTTCCGGCGTACTTCGTCGATCAATTTGCCGTGCCACAGTCCATGGTCCACATTTCGAAACGCATCAATCACCTTGACGCGGATGTCGCGACCAACGGCCAGCCGTCGAGCCGTTTCTCGGGCCGATTCGTCCGGGGCGGTGAAGATCATTCGGATATGAACGTCTGCCAATTCATCGGCTAATTGATTGACTTGCTGTACGCCCCTGTCACTCATCGGCATATCCAGCGAACCCTTGATTCGCTGCTGGTCGTCCAGTTCAGTCGCGCCAGGTCGAATCATCAACACCGGAGCAAGCGTGGGAGATTTCAAAATCATGACCGAGTCGCCTCCTTGGAATCGGTTGCTGCCTCAATCGCAGCATTTAATTCGGCGATCGCATCGCCGTAGTCGTCCTGACCGAAGATTGCCGAACCAACGACAAATAAATCACATCCAGCTGCTCGTGCCGATCCGATCGTTTCGGCGTTGATGCCACCATCGATTTCCAAGAGCAGATCGGGGTGATCGGATCGCAACTGGCGCAGTTTGTCCGATGCCACTGAGTCAAAAGACTGGCCTCCGAACCCGGCTTGAACGCTCATCACCAACACCATGTCGATTTCGTCGATGCAGGGATCAAGTGTCTGCAGTTCCGTCTGTGGGTTCAACGTGATCCCGACCGCGACCCCCAGCTTTTTGATTGCTCGAGCGACCGCCAACGGGTCTTCGACCGCTTCGACGTGAAACGTCACGAGATCCGCCCCCGCATCGACCATCGCCGGTGCGTACTTCAACGGATCGGAAATCATCAGATGAACGTCCAACGGCATGTTCGTATGCCGCTTCAGTCCGGCGACGATCGGCATCCCATAGGTCAGGTTGGGAACGAAGTGCCCGTCCATCACATCCAAATGCAGCACGCGTGTTCCGGCAGCATCCAACCGCTCGACTTCGGTTCTTAAATCACCAAAGTCGCATTGCAACAAACTGGGTAGGACTGCCGGTGCGGCGTCGCGTATGGCTTGGAGCTTGTCTTTCGACATGCAAGCTTTCTTGGTTGAGTCGCAAAGGTCTGACAAACGATCCCAGTTTCCTAACTGCAGTGTGCCTGAATTAGGTCGCCTCGATCTTCTACCAGCGTTTCAAGATCCACCTCGCAGTGAATCGGGGCGTTAGCGTGGTTGGACCCAGTGGTGGTTGTCAATTACGGAATCGAGGTTCACCCCCTCAGCTGAGGGGAATTAGGGCAAGCGATACTGCCTAAAACCCCAATTTCTACAGCTCATTTCGATCGGGCAAGGGCAAGCGTTTGACCCATAAAAATGTTTTTTCTTGTCCGTCTGACCGCCCCAAAACGTCCCGATCGATCATTTTGCGGGGTCATCTAAGATGCCTGGGATCGCTGTCACAAAGCGATCCATCGAGACTGCCGCGAATGGAAACCGCGGTGAACCCGCAAGCGGTGAACTGCGCGAGGCTATGGCGACCATGCGGCCCGGACCGCGTTTAAGTGAACGACCTATTGCCCGATGACCACCTGCATCGCGCCTGCATTAGAGATGGTGTTCACGAATCCATTCCGCACTCGCATCCAAACTCTCCATCGGATTTCGGATCGCGTACCCCAACTCTTTGATCGCGCGGGCACTGTTGTACCAGTGGTACTGGCTGGAGATTTTGACCGCGGCGCTGTTCATGTCTCCCTCGCTGCCGGTCACCTTGGCCCAGAAGTCTCCAGCGGTCGCGCCGATCCAACGTTGAATGGGTCCTGCCCGCATCACTGGCTTGCTGCAACCCATTCGGACGCTGATTTCGTCCCACAGTTTCTTGTAGGTCCAGTTGTGCCCACCCAGAACGTACTGCCGCCCATCGTCACTTCCTTTGTCGATTGCGGCGATCGCGCCGCTAGCGACATCGCGCGAATCACAAACGCTGCATCCTCCCGAAGGCGCGATCGGGGTCCAGTTACGCGCCAATTCCAATAACATCCGCCCGCTACTGGGTTTCCAATCCCATGGCCCCAACATGAAACCCGGGTGCACGACCGAAGCACGCAGTCCGCGCTGGACACCCTGCAGCACTGTGTCCAAAGCCGCTCGTTTACTGAGCACGTAGGAGCAGGGAACTTGGCCTCCGGCGTGATCCCAGGGTGTCTCCTCGTCGGCAACCTGGTCACGTGAACCCACCGCGATCGTGTTGACCGTGCCGACGTACACCAGCTTGCGTCCGTGTCTCAGGCAGGCATCGACAATGGCTTTGGTTCCGTCGCGATTCGTCCGCATCGACTCGTCCAATCGCCGCCAACCCAAATGGATCAGCGCGGCTGAGTGGATGACCGCGTCACACTGGGACACCGCACGTTCGATGACATCCAGGCTCGACAGATCCCCAATCTCAAAATCACCTTGGATACCAGCAAACACCTTGTCGTCGACTTGATTACGGACCAACGCGGTGGTGGAAACACTCTGCTGCGACAATTGACGCAAAATCGTGTTGCCAAGCAATCCGGTGCCGCCGGTAACGAAGACCTTCATGGAGCTAATCACCACCCAAAAACAAACGCAAAAACGTGACTTATTAGAGAATCGTCGCTCAAAGTCAATGAACTTTGCCAAAAGGGAATCGCACCGCGTGTGAAACACATTGCGATGGCGTGCAATCGGTTGCAAAACCCGCCGCTTCGAGCTTGCTTGCAAACACGTCAAACATCAACCCCGCAGCACGCTTGTCGCTGACAAATACATCTTGGGATCAAGGCACCATTATCGCTAGACTCCGTCTCGAAGCCCCCGTCTACGTGATGGGAGCTCGTTTACGTTGAAACAGGTCAGCAAGGATGTGACTGTGGCGACTGATGACTTTTTGCTCGATGAAGTAGAGCGTTCGCAACGTCACCAAACACGGCGTCGACGTGAAGGCCGCTCCCAACGACGACGCATCTTCTTATTGATTGGCTTGGCGGTGCTGGGGCTACTGGTCCTGGGCGCGCCGAGTTTCTTGAGTCATTCACCGATGGGCCGATCGATGGTCGCGCACGCCGCGGCCGACTACGGGCTGGATGCACAGGTCGATTCGCTCAGCGTCGGCTGGTTCACGCCACTAAGAATTTCGGGCGTCCAACTACGAGGCAAATCCGCCGGCAGCGACATCGCGATCGAGCAGATCGAAACCAGCTTGACCGTGCGGGACTTACTGACACGCAAGACATCGTCATTCGGCGAAGTCCTCGTCCGCGGTCTGAACATTCGTTGCGCTGTCAGCAACGGACGATGTTCGCTCGAAGACGACCTGCAGGCACTCTTGGAACCATCCGAACCATCATCGGATCCCGCGATAGGACTGATCGAGATTCAAGACCTGGCAATGACGGCTACCGACACCATCACTGGTTCGACCTGGCAGCTATCACAATCCAATGCGACAGTCGACCTGAACGACAACCAGTTGGCGGCTAAGTTCTCCGGCGTGTTGACCGAACCACGCGGTGGCGGCGGGGCACTCCAGGGCAGCATGCAGTGGATCAGTCCCCCCAATGCCTCCCGATCGCAACCATCCAATCCACAAACAGGCCCGACTCCCGTTTCCGATTGGAAAATGACGCTCGATACCGATTCGCTCCCACTGTCGGTTGTCTCGCTGCTTCACCGGCGATTCCCCAACGAAAGCGCCTCGCTGCCACAAGACATCAGTGGTGACGCAACCGGAGCCATCAGTGCGGTGGGACGCAGTGACGGATCAATCGAAGCCTCCTTGCAAAACTTCCAAATTCGCAACCTGCACGCCACCGAACCGACTGCACCGAACATCGCAGCGAACCAAGCGGCTGCTCATGGTCGCGTTTGGACCAACAAGCTGGCGACGTTTCACGGCGACGTGACTCTGGTCGGCGACCGTGTGATCGGCCGCGGACTGACCGCTCAAGCCGACTTTGCGTCGGCAACGCTTGACGGAGCGTTCTCACGCAGCATTACTTTGGTCGGCGCCAATAACAATCCACTGCGTTGGCTCGAAGCCCTCGATGGAACCGCGCAAGCCGATATCGATTTGGCGGCCATGGACCAAGCCATGCCAGGGCTACTGCCCCTACGATCCGAAACGCAGCTGATTTCCGGTCGCGCCACCGCCCGCATCAACTCGCTACCGTCGCGGCAAGGACGACGCAGTCAACTGACGCTCAAAAGTGACGCCGTTCGAGCTCGCGCCCGTGGCCAAGCCGTCGTTTTGGAACCCATCGAAATCAACGCCACCGTGCTGGACGAAAACGGAAAGGTACACGCGGAAACATTTAAGTTAACCAGTTCGTTCGCCTCGGCCGTCGGCGACGGTGACATGCAAGATGGACGAGCCGATTTCCAAATCGATTTTGGACGCCTTTCGGATATGCTGCGACCCATTGTCGATATGTCGCAAACCGCCTTGGCCGGATCAGCCAACGGTAACATCCGCTGGAACGCGTCGAACCAAAACGTCTGGCGGCTCAAAGGCAACGCCAACGGATCCAATTTGCTAGTGACGCTGCCAAGCGGACAAAGCGTCAAACGCAATTCGCTCTCGGCCACGGTCGAAGCGGTTGGGCGTTGGGGAGGACAATCACTGGACGAATTGACACAGGCGAAACTCTCGGTCAAAGGGACCGATTTGAACCTGGACGCCGAATTGACCCGACCGGTTCCGCAGCCCAGCACCACCACGCCGCTACCGATTCGTTTGGACGGCAACGGTCGGGTCGAAACACTCGCGGAAACTTTGATGCCATGGTTGCCAACCGACCTGCACGACGCCGCGGGATACTTTGATCTGCACTCACGCGGCGAATGCTCGACCATCGCCGCGAGACTACAAAACGCGACCTTAGAGTTGACCGATCCAAAAATCGGTTACGGCGATCGCTGGTTCAGCCAACCAAAAGTCAAGGTTCACTTTGATGGCGATTACCAATGGCCGTCAGGTGATTTCGAAAGTCGATCATTAACGGTTGCCGGCGACGCCGTATCGATGGCGCTCAAGGGCCAAGCCAGCGCGGACAACATCGACTTGGAAGTCGCTTGGAAAGCAAAATTGGAACGAATCCAAGGCAGCGTCCGCAAACGCGCTCAACAATGGCCCGCCAACCGAACACAGACCGTCAGTTTTCGTAGCAACCCAACCCGCGGCGGAGATCAAAGCGAAGAATGGCTGGTGCGAGGTGACTGCGAAGGAAACTTTACCGTCAGAAGCAAACAAGACGTCCTGGAAATCCAAAGCAAGTCCTCCGGATCAAACATTGCGATCGTGCAACCGCCCGATGCCAGCGCCCAGTCGTATACCGTCGGCCCGATGCCTCGCAGTTCGAATCGATTCAACGGCCAAAATCCGACCTTCGGCTCGATGGCGCCACGGGTCGTGTGGGCCGAGCCAAACTTGCGCATTAACGGGCTCACGCGGTACGACCAGCAAACCGGTAAGATCAATGCCGACGCGATGCAGTTTTCCGGCGACTGGTTTGCCACCACATTGACCGGACACGCCATTTGGAATGAAACAGTCGGCGATGTGGTGTTACGAGGCCCCGCGAAGCTGAAGATGGACGAGATCTCGCGTCGGTTGACGACGCTCAGCGGGACCGCCATCGATGTCGAAGGCATTCAAGAAACACCGCTGGAGATACATGCTGCTCGCAACGCCGCGGGAGATGTCGCCTTTACCGTCCAGGGGAACTTGGGCTGGGACCTGGGCGAGATCGCTGGCGTGCAATTCGGTCCCGCCACCGTCCCGGTTCGATTGACTGAAACCACCGTTGAAATCTCGCCGTCCACGGTGCCGGTGGGACAGGGCGAAGTGACCCTGGCGGGCGAGGTTTTTTATCGACCCGGTCCCATCTGGCTGCGTACACGACCTGGTACCGTCGCCCGCAATCTGCGATTGACACCCGACATGACCAACCGCTGGCTAAAATACCTTGCACCACTCGCGGCAGACGCCGCCCGCATCGATGGCACGATGAGTGTTGAATTGGACGAAGCGATCGTGGTGGTCGACACGCCCGAACACAGTCGTGTCAAAGGTCGCATCAACATCGACTCGGCACAAATGACCGCCGGTCCACTGGCCGCCCAGATCATCGGCGGTATCGATCAGCTCAAATCGCTCACGCGTCTAACACCGGCCGAAGCTCGCAACAACACAACGTTATTGACGATGCCACCACAAACCATCGACTTCGCACTCGATCATGGCATCGTGCGTCACCAACGGTTGTTCTTCGAAATCGATCGCGCTCAAGTGATGACCAGCGGCGAAGTCTCGCTGGATTCACAAGTGAACTTGGTAGCTCAAGTTGAATTGGACGAACGATGGCTGGGCGGCGACTTGAAAGGTCTGGCCGGTCAGGGAGTATCACTGCCGATCACCGGCACACTCAGCCGTCCCAGCTTGGACCCAAGTGGAATCCGCAACGTCGTCACTACGCTGGGTACACAAGCGGCCACCAATGCGATTCAAGAAACGGCCGAAAACTACCTGCAAAAACAACTCAACCGAAGTATCGAAAAAATTCTGGGCCGGTAGTTCTTTTGTCGTCGGTGTTCGCAGTTTCGTAACGCGCCGCGTCTGGGTGGCGCAACGTGGACCCGGTCAATCCTGCCAGTGGGGATTGGGCACCGGCAGCCGGGCTCCCATTTGATCGAGCCGGTCCAAGAGAGTTGCACGCATCCGAACGGCAACGTCCCGATCCGATTCGCTGCGATCATTCTGTTCGGCCAGGTCGGAATCGAGGTGATACAATTCGTCGCGACCGCTTTCATAAAAGTGGATCAATTTCCAAGCCCCCGCGCGTAACACACTGTGCGGACGCGTTTGGCTGGTCACGCCGTCGTGCACGCCGATTTTTGCCGGTGCCTTGGCAAACTGAGATTCGGGGTGGTAATACGGGAAATGCCAGACCAGTTCGCGATCCGATTCTTTCGTCGCGCTGTCCGCCAAGTCCCGTGCGTCTGCATCCGCATTCTCGCGCCATGTGGCCGCAATCGATCGACCATCGATTTCACTCGCACCGACCACATCCGCTCCTGTTCCCAACGCAACCAAGGTTGGAAACAGATCGGTACCCGTCACGATCGCGTCGGACGTCGCGCCTCGGCGGATTCGCCCCGGCCATCTTGCGATCATGGGTACGCGAATGCCGCCTTCGTAAAGATTCCATTTTGATCCTCGCAGTGGCGCGTTCCCGGCGTACTCGGGATGCCCTCCGTTGTCGGACGTAAAAATGACGATAGTCGATTCACGCAACCCAGCGGTGTCGATCGCATGGAGCAACTGCCCGACTTGATGATCCAACGTTGTCACCATCGCCGCATAGTGACTCCATTTATCCGCTGCCGATTTTCCCTTTGCCAGCGGTGTCGCCCCATTCTCCATCGCCTCAGCAAACCGACGCTCGTAATCCTGCTTCAGCCACCCAATTCTTGTATGCACTGGAGTGTGAACAAAGAAATGCGACACCATCAGAAAGAACGGCTTGGAATGCTCGGCGTGCAAAAAACCGCTAGCCCGCTGTGTCAGCGAATCCGCCGGATACTCGCCCGAGTCCAGCTTCAAAAAATCGCGTTCGCTTCGGTCGCTCCAGTACGAATAGGGGTGCATCCCAAAATCTTCTTCGGCGATCTGGAATCCCTGGTTCTTTGGCCCATGCGTGGGACTCCATCCCAGGTAACGCTGGTAATGTTGATTGAGATGCCACTTGCCAAAAAAAGCGGTCTTGTAGTTAGCCGTCGCTAGAGCCTCTGCGATCGTCGTCTCGGCCAGGGGTAAATTCAACGTGTACGGCGGCGCCCGAAGCGGTGCGGCGACGTCTTGAAAACTGCTTTCGGATTTTGTGACAAACTCGAATCCCAGTCTCGCTGGAGTCTTGCCGGTCAGAATACTCGCCCGTGACGCCGAACAAATCGGTGCTGCCGCATACGCTTGAGTAAAACGAAGTCCCTGCTGCGCCAATCGATCTAGATGGGGCGTGTCGATCAAAGCATTGCCGTAGCAACCCAAGTCGCTCCATCCCAAATCGTCTGCCAAAATTAAGACGATATTCGGCGGTTTCACTTCCGCGGAACGTGAGATACCAGCATGACAGAACGCCACCACTGCGAACGACAACGTGCCAAGCATTGCCACCGCAACGCCGTCTCGATGGCACCGTCCCAAGAATGTTCGTAACAAAGCCGTTCTCCCCAAACCTAGTATCCCCTCTCGCAATGCGGCCCATTCTACATTGCCGCGACCACTGGGCCGTCGCAGTGCCCGCAGTAACGATTCGTTTGCGTGCATTCGATGGATTAGACTCACGGCGCGTCGTGGATCGCGGCTCGTGCAAAAACTGAGGCGACGGCTCGACCAAGTCATTTCGTACACATTGCACAGGGAACTATCCAAGATGGAACCGTTTGACACGATCGAACGAATCCGGGCATTGGACGTATTTACTGATAGTGACGTCCAGCAAGTTCGAAAATTGACCGACGAGCACCCGGACGTCGCCGAACTTTGGGACTTTCTCGGTGACGTGATTCAACTCTCGCACGCCGGTGACATGCCGACAGCGGAGTCGATGATCTGTTATCAACGCGCGATCCAGTGCGATCCAAGCTACTACGTAGCGCATGAATCGTTGGCGTTTTACCACGATCTGTTTGACGAATTCGATGTCGCGCTGCGTCACTTTCGACTGGCGCTCGAGCATGGTGCTGGCGATACCGCTCGCATTGGCGCCGCTCGAATTTTGGAGCAATTGGGGCGGTCAGATGAAGCTCAACAAGAATTGAACGGTTGTGTGGACCAGCAGTCAGCACCGATAATCGAACTGCGTCGCGAAATCGCTGATGGACTCTGGGCACCCGATATCGTTGATGATAATGATGATGACGACGCCACCTGAGGACACCTACCAAGAGCGTCTGACAGGCCACGACTGTTTGACAATCTGCCAGACCTGGCGGTGTCATACTATTTGTCAGTCAACGTCATCAACCCACTGCACGTGACAACTCTTCTTTTTGATTTAAAGGGCCCATGCCATGACTTGTCTATCTGCTCTGCGGACTTCGCTGTTCGCGATCCTCGTGACCTTCAGTGTCAGCAATGTCGCCGCACAACCGCCGGCACTCCCCGGATACATCGAAAGCGATGGTATCTTGGTGGCACCGATTCCCGACACATCGGCCTATTTCGCGTACAGCAAACACGGTGGCAAATGGCGCAAGCATCGTTTCCCTGGTGGAATGAATGTCGTTCCGATCATCGGTAACCAGTGTGCGGTATTCGCATTGAGTGGACACGTTGTCACGGAACTGGTTGCCGTCGACCGAACCGGTAACTATCGCACCATCAAGCTGTCGAAACCGACAGCCAAGGCATGCACGCCAGTCATCGGCGGAAAAGTGGCCGTCGTTCACGTCGACGGCACAGTCTACGCCTTCAGCGGCATTACCGGGGCATGGGACGCTGTGGACGCGGGTGGACATGTCGCCAATGTGGATACCGAGCATGCCGTTTTGCGTACCCCCGATTCGATCTCCGTATTCAGCGCCATCACAGGGAATTGGGCCACGGCCGATCTGAAGGACGCGGCCGCGAAAGTCGCCGAATGGAAACATACCGACGAAAAAGATACCGATCGCCAACCGTGATCGCGTCGTTGCTACAGTGGGTTTCAACGCCGACAGACCTGACCCTGCCCTGATGGGTTGTATTCTGACGTACGATTCCTAGGCCATCTGCCCTTAGGCCCTCTGCGTTTCGGCCGTTGGATGGGAATCTCCCTTCACGTTCTCCACTTGCGTCGGTGCCTTGGCCGGATTTTGGGCGGACGCGAGTAGCCACGATGCGATTTTCGTCATCCATGAACGCTTGTCCGCGACGGCCGATTGATAACACGTCATCGCCTCGCATCCGAATCGCAACGTATCGGAGATTAATGAATCGGCAAGCTCGGTGCGATCCGACGGCGGCAACACTTCGGCATGCTCGGCGATCAAATACTCGATCACCGCGCCGAGTTCGCGTTGGAGCACGTCATCGCCGTCCATCGCGGCACATCGAGGCCAGTCGACCTTGCTGTAAAACTGATGTCGCACGATCTGCTTTAACAAATCGTTTGGCAAGGGCGTCGCGGTCGTTTCCATGGTGTCGCTTTCAAAAAGGTAGTTGTTCTGCTGAAAATTACGTCACGCTGCATCGGTTGTCTGCGGACACGCGGTTGCGCCGACAGGATTCGCGCTCTCGAGTTGAGCTACAATCGGCATGATCCACACAAAGCCACTTTCGATCGCAAATCCGCGGGGTCCCAGCATGAACAACGAAATGGAAACACTGGTCCGTCAATACGATGGCGGCGTGATCAGTCGACGCCAACTGCTGGCGGGACTGGCATCGATCGCTGCAACATCGACTACCGGTTCATCGACCACTGCTGGGGCGGCCGAACCGGCCGGGTCAGCATCCACGGGGCCAGCATTCAAGGGGCAATCACTCAATCATGTGACGCTAAGCGTTTCGGACGTCGAAGCATCGCGAAAGTTTTATTCATCGATCTTGGGTGTCTCGGTCATCTCGCAGCAAAAGAACGGAATCAATCTCGGTCTGGGCTCCAGTTTCCTGGGCTTGTACGCGATCAAAGAACCGCCGCGTGTGAATCACTTTTGTGTCGGACTCGATCAGTTCCACGTTCAAGTCGCTGCGGAGCGATTAAAACAATACGGCATTGAGCCGCGGGTGCGAAAAGACAAACCCGAAGTCTATTTTGAGGATCCCGATGGCATCACCGTGCAATTGGAGAGCAAGAACTATCGCGGCTAGCAGCGTGAGACGATTCGAACACCTTGGTCGGCTGCCAACAAACCGCAATCGGTTTTTTTTTCGGTCGAACAACCCAATAAAGTGATCGCCGTGACCATCGATGACGACCTGATCATCCGCAGCAAATTCGATTGCGAAAAAGTGGACCGAC
Organism: Pirellulaceae bacterium; assembly: GCA_013002105.1. The sequence continues at coordinate 22,530 of JABDKS010000116.1, forward strand.
TGATTCAGCGGGGCTACCCCGCCGTGGCCGCACACATTCCGAACATGTTCCAGTGGCTCCAGGACATGAATTGGCCGGTCGCTAAAAAGCTCGCTCCGTTCTTACTCTCGATCGGGGAACCCATTTGCCCAGAAATCCGACGTGTATTCGACGGCGACGATCCGATTTGGAAATATTGGGTCATCGTCGTGTTACTGACTCAACTCCCGCCCGAGTTGGTTCAGCCTTTTCGCCCAGACTTGGAGCGACTCGCAACCAGCCCAACCCCGGCAGAACAGGCAGAACTACTTGATGAAGCCGCGGCTGACCTACTGGACCAGCTCGATTCTGCCCCCAATTGAAACTGCGCGAGGTAATCAGTAAACGAGAAACAAGAACGGCCAAGTCGACCTGCGTGAAATATCTGACATCAGTGGGTGACAACGACTCGCACGTTGGTCGTTGCGGTATCTTAGAGTGGATAACAGGTGCTTGCGATGTCGATCGCCTTGACCAGAAAATTGCAGCTGAATTCTGACCACGTCAACGTCCACGAGGTAGGTAAACACAATGAATGGTGACCACGATCCCGTCACGGCCGAACATACGTTTGATGTGCCGATCGCCACGCTTTGGCAGGCGATCACTCAGGCGGAGCAAATGCGTCAATGGTTCTTCGCCGAGATGAAAGAGTTCGAGCCAAAGGAAGGTTTCGAAACCGAATTCGTTGTCGTCTGCGAAGGCCGAGATTTTCCTCACGTATGGAAGATCACCGAAGTCGTTCCCGATTCGAAGATCGTTTACCAATGGTCGTATCGCGGCTATCCCGGCGATTCAACAGTGACGTGGGATTTGACCGAGCTGCCCAAAGGCACCCATCTGAAAGTCACTCACAAGGGCCAGGAGACCTTTGCACAAGACGACCCGATTTTCAGCCGCGAAAGTGGCCAAGCTGGCTGGGACTACTTCATCAACGAGAGCTTGCCGGCATACCTGGATGAACAGAAAGGCTAGGGGCCTGTCCCAAACGCATGAGGGCGTGCCCGAACTCGCTAACGATCCAAAAGGAGCACAGCGACAAGCAATCTCTTTTTCAGCTCGACGATCTGACCTGGAACGATTTCCAAACCTTCCTCTAAATGGGCCAGTCCTACGAGTAGTTTAGAGATGACCAACCACAACGAGTCACGCAAAACGTATTCACAGGGTCCCCAAACGCCCCGCCTGGAACATCGCAGACTCAACGCCGGCGACGCAGAAGCCTTCTATGCGCTCAACAGCCACCCGGACGTGATGCGGTATACCGGCGAAGAACCGTTACGTTCGGCCCAAGACGCCGCCCAAGCGATCGCTGCCTATCCCGATTTTGAAACCGTCGGTTACGGACGGTGGGGATGCATTTTGAAAGAAACGCAAAAGTTGATTGGATTCTGCGGCCTGAAATACCTCGACGATCTGGACGCCGTTGACGTCGGGTACCGATTTTTTCCCGAATACTGGGGACAGGGCTTGGCGACCGAAGCCTGCCGGGCGAGTGTCTCGTTCGATTCTCGACACTCCACTTGGAACAGATCATTGCGCTGGTGCTTCCGGAGAACTTGGCGTCGATTCGCGTACTCGAAAAAGTCGGCATGAGCCGACGTGCGGAGATGATCGAGAATGGAGTTGAGATACTGAGATACGAAATCTCGCGACCGTAATCTCGCGGCCAAAATGCAGCCGATCCGATGCCGCCCACATGATGCCGCCGATGCGACGCCCATCGGGACACCGCGTTGACGCCGAATCGATTTCTTAGGCTTCGAATCCGTCAGCGATGACACCGCTCTTGATCACAATTGGAATACCTTCGCGAATTTGGAACGGTTCGTCTTCACCCTGGGTTTCGATTCCCGCTGCATTGGTGATTTTGACGTTCTTGCCGATACGACAATTCTTGTCCAGGATCGCACCGGAGATGACGCTATTGTCACCAATTCCAATCGGTGTTTTATCAGCTGGCAAATCCGACTTATTTTCGATGTAATCGGCACCCATCACGACGCTGTTTTTGATCGTGACGTTGTTGCCGATCACGGTTCGCAATCCGATCACACTATTTTCGATCGTCACGTTGCTGCCGATCCGACAACCGTCGGCGATCAAGCTGCCTTGGATTTTTCCGTCCCCCATGATGGTCGGCGGCAAAAACCGTGGGCGACTGTAGATTGGTGCTTCACGATTACGAATATCAAATGGCGGATCGGTTCCGGCCAGGCTCAAGTTGGCTTCGTAAAACGATCGAATGGTACCGATGTCTTCCCAGTAACCATCAAACAAGTGCAGTTGAACCTTGTGTGATTCGAGTGCTCCGGGGAAGACCTCTTTGCCAAAATCCTGGTGATCGTTCTTCATCAGCAGATCGACCATGACGTCTTTCTTAAAGATATAAAGCCCCATACTGGCCAAACAGTCGCGACCCTTACTATCGATTCCACGTGCATCGATCCACGCCGGATCCATTCGCACCGACGCTAGTGCTTCCTCGCTCTGTGGTTTTTCGACAAAGCCATTGACGCGTCCCGTATCGTCGACCTGCATAATTCCCAATGACGATGCGTCTTCGCGGGAGACGGGGATTCCGGCAATCGTGGCGTCCGCGTCCGAATCAATGTGCGACTGCATCATGTCGCGAAAATCCATTCGATACAGTTGATCACCCGAGAGAATCAGAACATGCTCAATCCAAGGCTGCATGATGTAGCGCAGGTTTTTCCGCACTGCATCGGCCGTGCCTTCGTACCAATCCGTTCCTTCTTCGACGGTCTGCTGTGCCGCCAGCAATTCAACAAATCCGCCGTTGAAATGGTCAAAAGAATACGTCTGACGCAGGTGGCGGTGCAGACTGACGGATAAAAATTGCGTCAACACGTAAACGCGATTCAAACCACTATTGATGCAGTTACTGATCGGAATATCGATCAGGCGGTATTTTGCAGCCAATGGAACGGCCGGTTTCGCACGAATCTTTGTCAGCGGAAAAAGCCGGGTGCCGCGTCCACCACCAAGAATCAAAGCGACGGAATTGGATAGATCCATGTTGCAACTCACAAAAAACGCGCAGGAAGTGACGAGAGGGGAATAAACCCCACCGGTATGTTTTATCTCCATCGCAAGCGCGGCGATAGGTTTGCGCGGCTCGACTTTACCAATACTTCTCAAATCGAATGCAACCTGCGCCGTTGCAATCCGATTCGTTGCTAAAGCCTGCCTCACGAAGCAACGGTAACATGCCCGGTTGCTTGGGAGGCGCGGCGCCCGGTGGAACAAAGCCGATCATGGCTGGATTGCCACACAAGAAGACGTGCGTGTTGGAGGGATCCAACGGATCGCCCGCGGCCTGAGCCAGTTGGCCCGACGTGAACAATTGCTGCAGATACTGTTTGCCCACGTAACCAGGATGCGATTCATCCAGATTCTCTGGGTCGCGAGTGGTGTACGGCAAATAACAGTAATTGGAATGCTGTTGCATCAACACTTGATGTTCTTGGGTGTACGCCAGGTCCGCGCGGAACCGCACGCTGGTCACATTGACGATTCGCCCCTGATGTCCCTGACTGAGCAACTTGGCTGTCATGGCATTATGTGGCGCTTCACCCGTGCCCGTGCCCAGCATCAAAATCGTGTCTGTCGGTCCAACGGCATCGCCCAACACATAGTGGCCTGTGACTTTTTTGCCAACCATCAGCCGATCACCAACACCCAAACAAAACAGCCGAGGAGTCAAGACGGGCGGCGCCTGGTCGGGCGAATCGGTCGCTCGAACCAGTGTGATGTAAAACTCCAAATAGTCGACCGAATCGACCGGAGCGACCTTGCCGCCACGACCGACCAACGGGCAGGAAATGGAGTAGGCCCGCTGGGTCACCTTGCGAAGCTTCTTATCGGGAACCACTTCGTCTTGGGTCCCCGCTAGACGCGGCTCCCAGTTTCCCATCCCCAGCGTGACGTATTGCCCAGGCTCGAACGTCGGCACACCCGCGTCGGGGCGGATGCGAAAACGAGCGAGGTTCTCGGTATGGTCAATCCGCTCGACGATCGTCGCGTTGTAGTGTTTTTCGCGGAGTTCACTCGCTTCGTCGACGGCCAGGGTTGCCGAATCGCTCTGCTCGCTCAACGTGATCTCTCCGCATGAATCCATCGTTTTGGTCTACTACCAGCGAATAGGACCCGACAGAAGTTCCTGGATCGTAATCGCGGATCCGTGGCAATTCGGGCCGCACTTTCGCGACGGAGCCAATATAATAAATCAATCGCGGATATGTGGTGACACGCTGGGCAATGCTCACGGATTCTCTCGCTTCGAACCGAACGGAGAAAGCATTCAGGGTTTGCTCGCATTGGACGGCACATTTTGCGATGCCCAAATACTCCGATGTACTCGATTCGTAAGACTCTGGATTGCCGAAACTCTGGGTGATAACCCGACCGGCAAGTATCCAACCTGCTCCGACGGCCCGCATCGCCAATATCGACGCACAACTCCTACTCCTTCATTATTCCAAACGAAAACAATATGTCGTTCTCCTCTCGATCCCTTTGCCGTCTTGGAGTCGTCGCGACCGTCCTGTTGGCGCAACCGCAAACCTCGCAGGCCGAATCCTGGACGGACCTGAGCGGAACCCGCACCATCGAAGCCCGGTTGGTGGGACTATGGAATCAAAGCGTTGTCCTGCAAATGGGGGATGGCCGACGGGTCACAGTCAATTTGGAGGACTTGCAAGCCGGAAGCCGAATCCAAGCGCAGAACATGGCTCGCGAGCAAAAGCTGGCTCGAGCCGAGCGTGTCAAAGAGTTGCAGGGACAGGCTGCTGATGCGGCCGCACCGGCCCCCACACCACTTCCCACACCACCGCCGGCGCCCGACTACCAACCACCGACCCCCAACACGCCCTGCGTTGCGCAACTGCAATGGATGATCGATCAATCCAACGCCGGTCACCTGCGAGCCCAATTCGATGCGTTGCCGCCGAGTTACCGCAAAGACATCGGAGATCTTGTTCAAGGAGCAGTTGCAAAAGTTGATCCGGCGGCGTGGCAATCGATCACCGGATCGCTTCACCAGATCGGCGACCTGGTCGTCACCCGCCAGCGCTGGCTTTTCTCTCATCCGCGTTTGGAAGCCCTTAACCCGACAACACGAGAGAAAATCGAAGAATTCTTGTTGACGCTCGGAGGGCTGCTCCGTGAGGGCTTGGATCCTCAGGCCCTCGACCCAGCACAGTTGCAAAGTGTTCCGTTCGAAAATTGGCTGGCCCAACGGAGCGATGCCATGGCTCCTTATCTGGCAGAGATGACGCGAATAGCAGGCGGTTCCTCGTTGCCATCTTTTCAAATGGTGTCCGAGAAAGACGGCGTCACAACCGTCAAAGTCACGGTCGACTCGACCGAGATCACACAGACGTACACGCAGGTAGATGGTTTTTGGGTCCAATCAGAATTGGCAACGAACTGGCCAACGATGATTGCCGATGCCAAGAAATCGCTCGAGGACACTCCCAATGGTTCGATCCTTTCAGACGGTATGGCGGCGATGATTCCCGCGATGATCGGTCCTATGATCAGCCCGCTGGCGTCCGCAAAAGACAAGAAAGAGTTTCAAGCTGCCATGGAACCGATCTTCGCCCAAGTCCAACCAGCTGTCAGCTCGCTGACCATGCTTGCCGGAATTTCGCCGCAACGCGGTCGCGGTGGATCGCAGATGGACAACGAATACGGGAGCATGGACGACGAGTACGAGCGTGAAATGCAGGCCCAGATGGAGTCTGAAGAAATGGAAATGGGGATGGAGATGGACATGGATATGGAAATGGAGATGGAGATGCGAGGGGACGAGAGTCAGAATTAGTCAGCCAACCAGAAC
>JABDKS010000804.1 GCA_013002105.1 Pirellulaceae bacterium
TCTGACAGGTTGCTCAGGGCGACAGTAACGTCCTTAAATTCACGTATTTGAGAGGATTTCCAATGTCCGGCAAGAAGATTCTGATGCTCGTAGGCGACTTTGTGGAGGACTACGAAGCGATGGTGCCGTTCCAGATTCTGCTGACCTTGGGCCACAGCGTCGATACCGTCTGTCCGGACAAGTCAGCGGGAGACTCGGTTGCCACCGCCATCCACGACTTCGAAGGCGACCAGACCTACTCCGAAAAGCCGGGACACCGATTCGCAATCACCGCCAACTTTAGCGATGTTGACCCCGCTAACTATGACGCTTTGGTGATTCCTGGTGGTCGCGCACCGGAATATTTGCGATTAAATCAACGCGTGCTGGATATCGTGCGGCAGTTTGATCAAGACAACAAACCGATCGCAGCGATCTGTCATGGCCCACAAATTTTGGCAGCCGCGGGCGTCTTGCGTGACCGCCAATGCAGTTGCTACCCGGCTGTTCAGTTCGAAGTCACGGCGGGCGGCGGAAGCTACGTTGCACCGGCTGACACGATGGATTCGGCACATGTGCAAGGCAATCTCGTCACCGCACCAGCGTGGCCCGCACACCCCGCTTGGATGCGAAAGTTCAACGAGTTGCTCGCTGACTAACCCAACAACTTGTCTCGCCGTTTCGCACTCTGACGAGAGACCTGAACACCATCAATCAGATGATTTGGGCTAAGTGTCGGGGAAAAAGAATCGCTTTGATGCCCGTTTCACACGGTTCTGGGCGGTTGTGCGATGCATCACGATATCTTTCGGTACATAATGGGAGCGAGTTTCCAAGCTGAGAACGTAAAGAAAGAGGAGAGTTTGATGAGGGTGACAGCGACAACCAAGACTTTGCAGGGGCCAGTGAACCGCCACCGATTCCTGCTGGCCGCTTTTTATCTGTGTGTGATCGCCGTCGCTGCGATCTTGCTGACTCATCCGGTTTCCGCCCAGGCGAAGAAAAAAGAGGACGCTCCGCCAAAACCATCGTCGGTCACGTTGAAAACAAAAGACGGACTTTCACTACGTGCGTTCTATTTTCCGTCCAACCGCGAGAAGGAAGCGATCACGGTTCTGTTGGTCCACGAGTGGCAAGGCCAAGCGAGTCCGTACGGTACGCTGGTCGTCGCCTTGCGAGATGCGGGCTGTGCTGTCCTGGTACCTGACTATCGCGGGCATGGCGGCAGCAAAGAGTACATCGATGCTCGTGGCGAGGAGCAAACTTTCAATCTCGCAACAATGGGCAAGCTTGATGTGCAACGCATCATTACGAACGACTTAGAAGAAGCCAAGCGTTTTTTGAAGAAAGAGAACAACAAGGAAAAGCTGAACTTAAACGCCTTGGTTGTGATTGGAGTCCGCGAAGGTTGCGTGCTGGCAACACATTGGGCACAACGCGACTGGTCGTTTGCTCCGATCGGGTCCAAGAAACGTGGGCAAGATGTGAAGGCGTTGGTTTTGATCTCACCCAAAAAGATTCTCAAAGGTATCGCGCTGGATCAAACCCTCACCAATCCCGCGATTGTATCGTTGCCAATCATGCTGGTTTCCGGCAAAGGCACTCCGGAGGACTCCGAAGCGATCCGCATTCATAAGCGAATCGAGGTCTATAAAAAGAAAATGACTCGTGGAGCGGTAACAGGATTGGAGCTCAAGCAATCACGTGCTTCGCTGAGTGGACCGCTGCTGGTCAAAAACGCGCCGGATGTGATTCCCGCCGTCGTCAAATTTGTCAAAGAGAACGTGATTATCAGTGACGACGAGAATCCGTGGATTAACCGGGAGTAAATGCCTTTTCGTCACTAGGCGAGTTTCAACACCTCACGAGCCAGTTTCAGCCAACCTGAGCCATCCGGCTTTTCGATATCAATGCCCGGGTAGGCCTTGGGCGCCGGCGTCGTGGTCCCGGGTTTTCGTTGCGGACGAATCGGAATGTACGCCTTGCTGCGATCCACAATTCGCACCGGTATCTCCGAATTGCGTGCGACCTGTTCGATCTGCTGACGATTGGTGTAGTTCAGTACGATAAACCGATCGTTGTTTGTGATCGATGCAATCTGACGCACGGCGGCGTCCAATCGCAATTCACATAGTTCGACCATTCGCTCGGCAGCCGGCGGCAAGGGTCCAAATCGATCGCGCAGTTCATCGCGCAGTTCATCGATCTCTGATGCGTTGTTGATCCGCGCCATACGACGATAGAGGTCGATCTTGTGTCTCAGATCCGGCACGTAATCTTCTGCCAGATACGCTTCGACCGGCAAATCGATATCGACGTCGGCGGACAATTTGGGCGGTAAGTTTTGCACCTGCCGCACCGCGTCCTCGAGCAACTGGCAATACATTTCGTATCCAATCGCAGCGATGTGTCCACTTTGCTGACTGCCAAGCAGATTACCGGCACCACGAATTTCCAAGTCACGCATCGAGATGGCAAAACCGGCACCCATTTGGCTGTACTCTTCGATCGCACGCAGACGCTTGGTCGCTTCGGGCGACAAGTGTTTGTGCTGAGCGATCAACAGATAGCAGTACGCCTGGTGTTTGTAACGACCGACACGGCCGCGCAGCTGGTGCAGATCGCTCAGCCCGTAGTGATCCGCCTCGTCGATAAAAATCGTGTTCGCATTGGGGATATCCAATCCGCTCTCGACGATCGTGGTTGCCAGCAGCAGGTCGAACTTGTGCTCGATAAAATCGACCATGACTTGCTCCAGATCGCCTTCGCCCATTTGCCCGTGCCCGATCCCAATGCGGACCTCGGGCACAATCCGCTTGATCCGCTCGGCTACCGAATGCATATCGCCGATACGATTGTGCACAAAAAAGATCTGACCGCCACGATTCAGTTCACGAATAATCGCACTGCGAATCAGCTTGTCGTCCCACCGAGCCACATTCGTTTCGACCGACCGACGTTCGGCGGGCGGTGTTTCCAGATTGCTGATATCGCGTACCCCCACCAATGCCATGTGCAGCGTTCTGGGAATGGGCGTCGCCGACAGCGTGAGCACATCGACGTTGCTGTGCAGTGTCTTGAGTCGCTCCTTGACGGCGACCCCAAAACGCTGTTCTTCGTCCACCACGACCAGGCCGAGGTTGGAGAAATCGACATCCTTGCTGGCCAAGCGATGCGTCCCCACCACAATGTCGACCTTGCCACGTTTCAAATCTTTGACGGTTTCACGCTGCTCGGCCGGCGTGCAAAAACGACTCAGTTTTGCAATCTCGACCGGGAACTCGACCATACGATCTCGAAAATTATGGAAATGTTGTTCAGCGAGCACGGTTGTGGGCACTAAGACGGCAACTTGATAACCACTCAGCACCGCCTTGAACGCCGCTCGCATCGCGACCTCGGTTTTCCCAAAGCCAACGTCACCGCAGATCAGCCGATCCATTGGCTTGGCTGATTCCATGTCCCCTTTGCAATCGTCGATCGCATGCAATTGGTCGGGAGTCTCGCTGTACGGAAAACAGGCGTCAAACTGGTTCTGCCAGGTATTGTCGGTATCGAACGTGATGCCGCGTCGAGCGGTTCGGCTGGCTTGCATTTCCAGTAATTCACAAGCCATATCGGTAACAGCCGATTCGGCCGATTTCTTTTGCCTCGCCCAGGACTGGCTCCCGATTTTCGCCAGTCGCGGTTGGTTTTTTGTGCCACCGATGTATCGCTGGATCAATCCAATCCGCGACGATGGAACATAGATCTTTGACCCGCCATCAAACTCGACCACCAGATGTTCGAGATGCTGTCCGTTCTTTTCCAGTGTCTGAATACCGCGATAGAGCCCGATCCCGTGGGACAAGTGAACCACCAAATCGCCCGCTTCTAATTGCAGCGAACTGGTGATCGGCTTGCCCTTGGCACGCGTGCGGCCGCGTCGCACCGGACTGCGATGAAACAACTCGGCGCCGGTCAACACCAACCACTGAGCTTTCAGCAGGCGGAACCCGCCACTGAGTTCCCCGACGCACAGGTGCAACCGTCCCTGTCGCGCAGCGTCGGTGTCGTGCAGCAACTCGGTCAGACGTTCCGCATCGGCGGGCGTGTCACCGACCAGCAGGATTTCATGATCGCCCGCCACCTCATCAATCTTCAGCCGCGTCTCGTCCAACGACGTTGCAAAGCTATCGGCTGTGCTGGACTGAAAATCAATCACTGCGTCCGCACTGCCGGTCGCAAACGTCGTTGCGGTCACAACGCGATGGTCCGTGAGCGACGCAAGCAGTTCGTCGTAATCGCAAAAACGCGATTTCACCTCGACACGTCGCAACAAATTCTCCGCCGTCAATTTACAGTCTTGCGGATCGACCAAAACGACGATGGTGTCCTCGGGCAGATACTCGGTGATCATCCCCAAATCGATTTCTCGATCGCCGGAGCCATTGCTGGAAAAACTTGCCTGCGGATCAGGGTCCTCGTACGGATCCTCCGCCACGTCTTCGGCCGTCACACCGATCGCGGCAATCTCTACCTCCGTCAACGGCTCGATGCTTCGTTGACTAGCAACATCGAATCGTCGAATCGATTCAATCTCATCACCGAACCATTCGATCCGAATCGGCTGCGGTTGGTCGGCGGAATAGACATCCAACAAGCCACCGCGGGTCGCAAACTCGCCCGGCAACCCGACGGCAGTCGTCGCTGCAAAGCCGGCTTCCGCCAGCCAGCGACGGATCTCTTCGGGATCAATCTCATCACCGACGCTCAACCGACGCGTTGATGCTTCCAGTTTTTCCGGCGTGGGCACCAACTGCATGGCGCCACCGATGTAAGCGGTTACTAGCAGAGGTTCCACCCTGTCGCCGTCGCGATCGCTCAATCGCTGAAGCACCTGCAACCGTTCAGCGTAATCAGCATCGCGAATCGATTCGCCCCGTCCGTCGCCTGATGAAAGCGGCAGTGCGATGGAATCCGTCAAGCCAAACGCGATTGCATCGCCGGCAACAATGTCGGCGTCGGCCGCTTGCGGTAGCAGCATTAGAATATTCGCAGATCGACGCGCGATCGCTGCCGCCAACACGGCTCGCAAACACCCCCAAACACCTGAAAACGCAAGCTGGTCACTTGGGGAAAGACTCGACAGGCGCGCGTTGATCCCCGTTGCCTCATCCAGCAGACGAGGCACGTCGACGAGCTCTTTTGCGGTCGTTGCGGTGGTATTTGCCAAAAGTGCGGGATACCAGCGGTGGTGCGAATCAGCAAAAAACGTATCGTGATAGCCGGCTCTTGCCTATGCCAAGCGGTGGATCAACTCGATCGATCCGCTGGGAACGGCGAAAAACACGAGTCTTGTCGTTTGCTGCAAAAGAGAAAACATGAGCATTGGAATTGGAATTGTCGGCTGCGGAATGATTGCGAACTTTCATGCCAAGGCAATCCGAGACGCTAGCGGAGCCCACTTGGTCGGATGCGCAAGCCGACGGCCCGAGCCGGCCCGAGAGTTTGCAGGCCAACATGACTGCAAACCATTTGACTGCGTCGATGCAATGATGTCCGACCCGTCGATTGACGCGATCTCAATTTGCAGCCCCAGCGGCGCCCACCTCGAACCAGCCTTAGCCGCCGCGGCAGCAGGAAAACATGTGATTGTCGAAAAACCGCTCGAGATCACGACCGAGCGATGTGATCGTATTATCCAAGCGTGCGACGACGCCGACGTACGTCTGGCGGTGACTTTTCCGAGCCGCTTTCATCAGTCCAGTCAGTTGATGAAAAAAGCCGTCAACGAAGGTCGGTTTGGGCAAATCACGATGGGCGACGCGTACGTTAAGTGGTACCGCAGCCAAGAGTACTACGATAGCGGCGCCTGGCGCGGCACGTGGGCATTAGACGGCGGGGGTGCGCTGATGAATCAGGCAATCCACTCCGTCGACTTGCTGCTGTGGTTCATGGGGCCGGTCGCACAGATCAGCGCGATGACGGCAACGATGACTCACCAGCGTATCGAAGTCGAAGACGTGGCGGTCGCGACTTTGAAGTTTGCCAACGGCGCACTTGGCGTCATCGAAGCCACGACGACCGCCTATCCTGGCTCGCTGAAACGTATCGAGATCACGGGCAGTCAGGGAACGGCGGTGTTGGAAGAGGAAAATATTCACACGTGGCAATTTGCGGTCGAAAACGACGATGACGAAAGGATTCGCAAGGAGATGGCGGGCAAGACACAGACCGGTGGCGGCGCCGGAGACCCTGCGGCAATCGGACACCATGGCCACACCCTGCTGTTCGAAGAAGCCGTCGCGGCGATCAACGAAAATCGCCCGTCGGTATTGGACGGTCACGAAGGACGACGTAGCGTCGAAGTCATCCAAGCGATTTACGAGAGCGCAAAGACAGGACAAATCATTACACTGAGTTAATCAGTTAAGCCACGAGTGCATACAAACGGCTGCAAAACCCCGCCCCCAGATGACAAACCCCGGATGATCGCCATGTTTTCAAAAGTCGCGATGTCGCTGTTGACACTTATCCTACTCATGTCGACCGGCGTCGCCGATGACGGAGGCAAAGTCCTCTTTCAAGATGATTTCGAGAGCGGGACCGATCGCTGGGAGATGCTTGACCCGAAAACGTGGAAACTTTCCAAACGCGATGGCAATCAGACGATCGAAATTACGCAGCGCGGGAGTGAGTACAAACCGCCCGTTCGCAGCCCAGGGCATGTCGCGTTAATCAAAGACTTGAAATGCGATAGTTTCGAAATCACGTTTCGCGTTCGCAGCACCAAAGATACCGGTGGGCATCGCGACTGCTGCGTTTTCTTTAACTACCAAGATGACCAACATTTTTACTATGTTCACTTGGGTGCCAAGCCGGATCCCCACAGTGGTCAAATCATGATCGTCCATGAGGCGCCGCGAAAAGCGCTGACGAAAAATGAACGGCTGACACCCTGGGATGACAATTGGCACAATGTGAAACTGATTCGCGACGTTCAGTCAGGTAGCATCCAAGTTTTCTTTGACGACATGGATTCGCCACACATGCAAGTCAACGACAAAACTTTCGCCGACGGCCGCGTTGGTATCGGATCGTTCGATGACTTGAATGAATTTGATGACGTGGTCGTGCGAAAACGATAACAACTAAGGTTTCTGAATTTCTTTGAGCACCTTGATCAATTCCTCGGCCGTCGCTCGATCTCTCAGTGTGCCAGGAATCACGCCTCGTATCACGCCTTCGGTATCAACCACATAGTTATCAAACGTCCGCTGCTTGGAACTGTAGGCTGCGGAAGACTTGCTTTGCGGATCGACGCCCAATCGCACGTGCTCGCGGTTGGCAGCTTCGACTTTCTCTTGAATCTTTTTCAAACCGTCGACGCCATCGCTTTCTTCGCGGAATACGAACATCATCTCGGCATTGAGTTTCGCAAATTCGTCGGCCTGCTTTTGCAACTGGACCAGTTGCCGCATGCAATGCGGTCACCAGTGTGCCCGATTGAACATTAACGCAACGTTCTTGCCGCGTTTAGCAGCATCGGACAACCGAAACTCTTTGCCGTCGATTCCTATAACAGTAATCTCGGGCGCCGGCTTACCGACCTCCACACGCTGGACAGGTTCGTCGGCTACCAAAACATGACTTAATAGCAGAACGCAAAAACTGGCGGTGAGCAGACGTTTCATTAGATTGGCTCGTAGAAAGAGTGACGTGATTGAGCGTCTCCAAATTCTACACCGGATCATGTGACCCATTTATCCGTCGACGGTAGCACGGTGACCCCAGACGCTGCGCATGTTCACCATCGACGTCGTTTGATCGTGGGCCAGGTCTGTCCTGGCAATGCCCCGCCAGCAAGAATCCTGCGTAAGATCACCCAAAATGTCGTCGTCGCAGTCGAATCGGTTGTCAACAATCGACTGAGCAGGCCTAACGGCAGGGAACTGGGAGCACGGCAGGCAACTGGGAGCAATCTGACGCGTGCGAGCTTCCTATTTGGACATCGCCTTGACGACCGCGTCACCCATGTCGGCGGGCGTGGGGGCGACCGAAATCCCGGCGTCTTCCAATGCAGCGACTTTTTCGGTCGCAGTTCCTTTGCCGCCACTGATGATGGCACCAGCGTGACCCATGCGTTTTCCGGGAGGCGCGGTTCGTCCGGCGATGAACGCAGCGACCGGCTTGCTAACGTTTTCTTTTACAAATGCAGCAGCTTCTTCCTCGGCC